>JAAZXX010000284.1 GCA_014239995.1 Verrucomicrobiia bacterium | reverse complement strand
CTTCAGGATGGAAAACATTCCCCCGAGTATTGCCCTCCTGGCTTTCCGAGAAACTTGACCTCAGGAGAGCCATCCGGGAGGGAATCCCAGAATTACCTCCCGACTGCCCCATTCACTTCACCCAACACCACGAGTCCCATGCCGCCTCAGCCTTCTATCCCTCCCCTTTTGACGAAGCAGCCATCCTGACCGTTGATGGGGTTGGTGAGTGGGCAACGACAACCATTGCCCGCGGGAAATCCCACACCATGGAAATCCTCAAGGAGATCCGATTCCCTCATTCCATAGGTCTCCTTTACTCGGCCTTCACCGCTTATTGTGGTTTTCGAATCAACTCAGGTGAATATAAACTGATGGGACTCGCCCCCTATGGTCAGCCTGCTTACGTGAAGACCATTTATTCTGAATTGCTGGATGTCAAAGATGACGGCTCCTTCTGGTTAAACATGGATTTCTTTGACTTCCTGAAATCCAACACCATGACCAATGAGCGATTCAACAGGCTTTTTGGAGGTCCGCCGAGGAAACCGGAAACAATCATGGAGCCCCGGTTCATGGACATCGCACGGTCCATTCAACAGGTCACCGAGGAAACCATGCTCAAGCTTGCACGCCATGCCGGGGAAATCACGGGTCAACGCAAGCTGTGCCTGGCTGGAGGTGTCGCCCTTAATTGCGTTGCCAATGGGAAGATTCTTCAGGATAAATGTTTCGATCAAATATGGATTCAACCTGCCGCAGGGGATGCCGGAGGTGCGCTTGGATCCGCCTTGGCCATCTGGCATGCCAAGGACAGACATACAAGGGCTTCAAGGATCACCCGTTCCAGTTTCCAAAGACCCTATCTGGGGCCTGAATACAGTGCAGAAGACATCCGTGCCACCTTGAACGCTCACGATGCCGTGTTTCACGAGGAAAAGGAGGAAACCACACTTCTTGAACAGGTCGCCCAATGGCTCTCAAGAAAACATGTCGTGGGATGGATGCAGGGGCGCATGGAGTACGGACCAAGGGCACTTGGAAACCGTTCTATCCTTGGGGACCCACGCTCCAGGGACATGCAAAGTCAGATTAACAGGAAAATTAAATTTCGAGAATCCTTTCGACCATTCGCGCCGGTCGTCCTTGAGGAGAGAGCTTCGGATTTCTTTGGGCTCGATGGACATGTATCCCCGTATATGCTCCTGGTGGCGGATTTGATCCAGTCAAAACGAAAACCCGTATCTGGGAACCAAAGCGGTTTTGCAAGCCTGCAAACGGAACGTTCCGAACTGCCAGCCATCACTCACGTGGATTATTCGGCACGTATCCAGACGGTCAATGAGGATCAAAACAGGATTTTCTACCGCTTGCTTAAGGCTTTCGAAGCTGAGACTTCTTGCCCGGTCCTGATCAATACATCTTTCAATGTTCGCGGAGAACCCATCGTGGCCTCCCCAGATGATGCCTACCGCTGCTTCATGAACACCGAAATGGATTACTTGGTCATGGGACGATACTGGCTTGCAAAAACAGATCAAGTCCACCAAGCCCCCCGCCAAACATTCGTTCCCATTCCAGACTGAGATTGTGAAACTGAAATTGAAGGAAAACCCGGTTGAGTGGCTTAAGTTCACAGCAGTGATCGGCTCGATGTTTGGCCTCATTTGGACATTAACATGGGGGCGAGGGATACATCAAGGCCCCTGGTGGGCAGGTTGGATACCCGGGATCGTGGCAACCATTCTCTGTTCCCTCTTTCCCAGGGGATTCCGTGGGTTTTATCGGGTGGGAACGACCCTTTTCTTTTATCTCGGCCAAGCGATGGGCACCCTACTGCTTTTCCTGTTTTTCATCCTGGTGCTAACACCTCTGGGGGTCATCCTTCGGCTGTTGGGCAAGGATTTACTCAGATTGAAAAAACAACAGGATGTTGATACCTACTGGCAAACGACAAGAGGCACAGGTGGACACGATAAAATGTTCTAGATGACCTGTTCATTTGTTACCCGCATCCTGAAGGGATTCATATCATGCCAAAATACAAGAGTGTTTCAAGGCCGTCGCCTAAGAGGAGAGGCACCTTCGGCAAATGCTTGCAAAATCTTCATGCATGATCGCGTTCTCAATAAGACAGCCATAGCTACCAGGATTTCGAAATTCCATACCATGAAAACACATCTGAAACTATTGACCTTAGCTGCTGCAACATGCTGTTGTTTCACAACCATCCATGGGGAGGACTGGCCACGTTTTCGGGGTCCCAACGGAACAGGGATCAGTCATTCCAAGAAAATCCCCGTCTCCTGGACCAACGAAGACTACCATTGGATCCTCAATTTGCCTGGAAAAGGCCATGGATCTCCGGTGGTCGTGGGGGATCATCTCTACATCTTGACCGGGGTTGCACCGACCGGCACACGCCTCATGATCTGCGTGGACACCATTTCGGGCCGCATACGCTGGCAGAAAAGGTATGCATCTCCCGCCTTTCACCTTCATCGGGATAACAGTTACGCCTCAGGCACACCGGCTGCCGATCAGGCGGGAGTCGTGTTTGCCCAGGCAACACCGGAGCAACTCTCCCTCGTGGCAATTCACCAGGATGGTACAAACATGTGGGAAAAAAAACTCGGCCCCTACAAGGCATTATGGGGAGCGGGTATTTCACCCATCATTGAAGGTGACATGGTGCTGCTCATGAACGCGCAAATGGATCCTCGTGTCATGGCCAAATACCTTCCAGAGGGCACCCCAGTCAGCGCACCAGGTAAAAGTTTCATCATTGCCCTGGATCGAACTACCGGCAAAACCCGATGGACTGTTGAGAGAAAAACAGTGATTGCCGGCTATGCCACACCCTGCCTGCGAACCTTGCCCGATGGAAAAAAAGAGGTTATCTTCGTGGATTCAGCGCACGGTATATCGGGAGTGGGCCTGAAAACCGGCAAGGTTCATTGGCAAGCTGATCTCCTTCCTTATCGAACCGTCTTCTCTCCGGTCCTTGCCGGAGACCTCATACTGGCATCCCATGGCATGGGGCTCAAAGGGGATCGACTCGTCGCAGTCCGACCGCCTTCCACCCATAATGAGCCTCAACTTGTCTACGAATTGAAACGTTCTGTCCCACTGGTTCCAACCCCAATTGTTGCGCTTCCCTTTGCTTTCCTGTGGTCTGATGCCGGTATCGTCTCTTGTATCCGAGCTGACACCGGAGACCTCGTGTGGCAGGAACGAGTGCAAGGGGATTACTACGCATCGCCCGTTTGGATAGACAAAAAACTTTACGGCGTGAGCCGCCGAGGCGATGTCGTAATCCTCTCAGCAACAGAGCGCTTTGAACTTATCTCCCGAATTCCATTGGGGGAAACCTGTCATGCAACTCCAGCCGTTGCAGGGGACAGGATCTTTTTCCGCACGGAGAGCCACCTTTTTTCCCTGGGCAGCCCTTCAACAGATTAAGCCAATCTAAATCCCAACCGCACTTCACCCACCTCCGTCCACCGGATGATTCTATCTATGAATCGAAGATGGAAAAGATGTGGGATTGCATCCATTTCGGGACTTTGGCACGATACTCCCCATGGACTTTTCCATCCACAATTTTTCGGGATTTGTTGAATTTGCTCCGCACTTTATCAAACGGAAGTCCATTCAATACGTGTTATTTGATTTTGATGGCACCCTTTCATTGGTGCGTGAAGGTTGGCCTGAAGTCATGCTACCCATGTTCATGGAAATGCTGCCAAGGAAGGCTAATGAATCTGATGAGGAAATGCGTAAGCTGCTCCTTGATGATATCATGAAACTCAACGGCAAGCAGACAATCTATCAAATGATGCAACTTGCTGAACGCATTAGAGAGCGCGGTTCAGAACCAAAAGACCCGCTCTGGTATAAGCATGAATACCTGCGAAGACTTGACCAACGCATCCACGCACGCAAAAAGGCGATCCTTTCAGGAGAGATACAACAGGATCAACACCTCGTTTACGGAGCACGTCATCTCCTTGAATCCCTGACTCAAAACGGCCTCCCGGTTTACCTGGCCAGTGGAACAGATGAGCCTTTTGTCAAGGAGGAGGCGCGTATCCTGGGTATCGACCATTACTTCGATGGACACATATACGGTGCCCAGGAGGACTATAAGTCTTTTTCAAAGAAAATGGTGATCGAACGTATCTTGCGTGAAAACAACATTCCAGGAGAAACCCTTATGTCTTTTGGCGACGGCTATGTTGAAATTCAGAACACTAGGGAAGTGGGAGGTTTGGCTATCGCAGTTGCCAGCGACGAAGCCAACAATGGGAGCGGCAAGGTTGATGGGTGGAAACGCAACCGACTTGCAGGCGTCGGGGCGGAGATCATCATTGCAGACTTCCGCGATATGGACACGCTTCTTCCCTTGCTGACCGATCAACCCGGCTTTTAACAACATCGGGTTCCCCATCCATCATGCAAGCTCTTCCACCGATACCATTCAGGCGCTCGCAACTTGAGGTTTTCCCACTCAGTCAACGTCAGACGCTGACTCGTCTGGAGGACGTCCTCATAGATCCTGATCGTCGTCCCAAAAAACTTACATCTCAATGCATGCACCAGATCACGGAGTGCACCGCATCCGTGATCAAGGCGCGAGAAAAGGGGGCCTCCGTCATGTTAATCTATGGAGCCCACCTTCTTAGAAACGGTGCTGCCACGATTCTCGACAGGCTTATGGCGGATGATTGGATCACGCACCTTGCCACAAACGGTGCCGGCACCATTCATGATTTTGAATATGCTTTTCTTGGTGGCTCGACAGAATCGGTGAAAGAAAACGTCGCAAATGGAACATTTGGCGCCTGGGATGAAACTGGCAGGGCTATCATACTGGCGCTTTTGTCCGGTGGATTGAGCCACAAGGGTTACGGGTATTCCTTGGGAAAGTACATTCATCAGGACGGTTGCGAACTCCCCTCCCCCGACACTTTGCGCCGACAGATAAGCTCAGATCCATCCAACCACCTTACCAGTGCCCGCGCCGACTGCCTCCAGGTGATGGAGGAATTCGCTTTGAAACCAGGGTTTCATGCGACATCACACCGATGGAAGCACGGCTCCGTCCTGAGCTCGGCCTTCGCGTATGATATACCCTTTTCCGTTCATCCAGGCATAGGATACGATATTATCACCAACCACCCCATGTTTCGAGGCAGTGTGATATTGTAGACGTCAAGACCTGTTTCTATGGAAACTTCGTCTCGATCCGGATTAATTTCAAAATAGCGGTCCAGGCAAAAATCACCCACGATCGCAATCTTGAGTTGATCATATTTAGAGAGGATTTCTTGAAGGCGATCAGGACTCATTTGTTTTTAAGTGAGTGATATAACTGCTGAATGAAAGCAGCGTTGTCGCACTGGATATAGTGCATCTTGCCCCCCATGCGTGAGTAGCTCTTGCAGAATCGCAGGTAATACGCGGGATGTGTTTTTGGAGGTTCTCCTTTTTTCCAGTCCCACTGATTCCCTTCCTGAAGATCAACC
>JAAZXX010000283.1 GCA_014239995.1 Verrucomicrobiia bacterium | reverse complement strand
ACGGTCCATTCATCAATATCGACCCAACCGAGCTCGTGAATGGTTTCGATGATCATTTCCCACTGTTTGATAGGTAGGATCGAAGGGGTGCCTCCGCCAAAAAACAATGTTCTCGGACTGGAATCCGCGCTGAGCATACGTAACTCGCTGCAGATGGCCTCCACATATCGTTGCAGCAAGACAGGGTCGAGCAGCTCGGAATAGAAGGCGCAGTAGTCGCATTTGTGCGCACAGAATGGCACATGCACATAGACGCCAGGTGCAGTGGTAGATTCCAAGCCAAGAGGTCTCATTCAAATGTCTGAGGACCGGACCGTGCGGACTCTTGTAAGGTCCGGTAAGGCCGGAAGCCGTCTACATCATCAGACCGCGCTGGACGTTTTGAGCCTTGAGTCCCTTATCGCCCTGGATCAACTCAAAATTAACAACCTCACCTTCGTTGAGTGTCTTAAAGCCATCACCACTGATGGCTGTGTGATGCACAAATACGTCTTCGCCTGACTCATCTTGAACAATGAAACCAAAGCCTTTTTTGTTATCAAACCACTTGACTCGTCCGCTCGCCATAAAATTAATCTCCTAAAATACTCAATTCGTTACTACTCAAAACACACTTCTCATGTCATCAAAGTGACACAATGCGGTCATCTACAAAGACAACCTCTTGCCACGTTTCATGGTCAGGATTGATGGGAGATTAATAACTTCCCACAGACCGTCAAGAGATAGTTATTCAAAAGGCCGTCGAGGACCTGAACATCCAACAGGTCGCAGAACTCCTTCCTTGAAAAACGGGACTCTCGATATCCACAAGAAATAGGACCTAAGCAACAGGGCTGGAAAAAAGACAGTTCCCTTGTCAAAACATTGTGAACAGCTGATCAAGGGTGATTGTCGAGGTTTCGCGTGTTTGTAAATCTCTGAGTAAGAATGCATCCGAATCCGCAATCGAAACAGCATAACGCGCTCCAAGGTCATGTGCTGACTTAAATTGTTTCTTCGGGCTTGATGGGGTCATGGGCCACTCGACAGACACTCCCTGGTCACGCAGTTTCTGGATCGTGCCCAGAGAACTTGAACGAAGCGCTTCGTCAAGAATCTGAAAATAAATATCAGCGCCATCCGTCGCTTTGGGAAATAGCCCCTTGGCACGTAACATATCGCCAAGCACCACATCCCCCATCCCAAATCCAAGGGCCGGCAGATCGACCTTATCCTTTGATATGAGCTTGATGAGATGGTCATAACGCCCACCTCCTGCAATGGCTCGAAACACACCCTCACGATCAAATGCCTCAAAAACAACCCCGGTATAGTAAGCCAGACCCCGAATCACCCCATAATCAATCTTGACGTAATCCCCAAGACCTCGGTCCTCCAGTTGCTCGAGCATCTTTCGCAACACCGGTGTCGGCTCAGCTGCCTTGATCAATGCCGAAACTTCCTCAAAATCAATCCCTATCTTGGCAAACCTGGCAGTACTGATTTCGGGTGTCTCCCGCTCGAGTTTATCGACGATCTGAAAGAATTCATAAGCATTCCCCTGATCGTCACAGCGTGCATCAAAAAATAACTGCCATGCATCACGACTGCTCAAGCGAATCACAAAGTCCTCGCTGCTCAGTCCCAGGGCCCGCAAGACATCAATCAGAAAGGCAATGAGCTCGGCATCGGCTGCATGGTCCGATTCCCCGACAATATCCGCATTCAATTGAAAATGCTCCCTAAGGCGACCCTTTTGCTGCCGTTCGTATCGGAAAAGCTGCGGGATTGAAAACCACTTCATGGGCTTTTTGTAGTTGCGCTGGTGAGAAGCAACCATCCGCGCAAGGGTGGGTGTCATTTCAGGGCGCAGGGCGATGTCACGCCCCCCTTTATCGCTGAAATGATACAACTGATGGATGATCTCATCGCCACTCTTGGCCTTGTAAAGTTCCAATGTTTCCAAGGGAGGACCGTCATATTCCCTGAACCCGTATCGACGAGCAACCTGACGCCAGACACGGAAGATGTGTTGACGCTCTTCCATGCGCCCCTCTTCACTGGTCGGTATGGGATCGGGATAGAAATCCCTGAAACCGGGTAAACGATTCAATGGCTTCATGAACAAAAAAAATTCCACTTGGATGTCAGGTATCTGAAAGATGCCCCGACAGGCAAGCGGAATGTCATTGGATGCATGGTCAGAACCACAAGTCTTAATGTGGTCCTTAAGGCTTTTATTCCGATGGGGTTAACCTGATAACCGATTCCTTCATTTCCTTGCCCGGCTTGAATTTCACCACAGCTCGGGGAGGAATGCGGACGTCTTTTTCGGGTTTGTTCGGGTTTCGTCCTACTCGCGCCTTGCGCACTTTGACTTCAAAGACGCCAAAGTTCCGCAGTTCGACGGTTTCACCTTTAGCAACGGCATCTGAGATATAGTCCAGAGTCTTTTGAACGACTGCCAGGACGTCCTGCTGGATCAGATTCGTTTCAGTGCTAATACGAACGACAAGATCACGCTTTGTCATAGTTTTATACTTGGTTTTTTGCTTGGGTTGACATGGGATATTGCAGCGTTGGTGCGCTGGAATTGACACCAAGATAAAACATATCCTTTACAAATCAATCACAAATAAATTACACAAAGCAAATAAATACAATGACCTAAGCAAGACGATTGACAGTCAAGAGAGGAGCTTCGAACCATCGGCACAGGATTCCCATGCCATCAACTTCCAATGACGTTTATTTCAACAGGCTCGACGCTGATCCCCTGTTTTTCCATCCACTGGATAGAAGCTTTGATTTGTTGACGCGAACCTGTCAATTCAAGGCAAACGATGCCGATTTCTTCAGTCACACTGGCCTGTCTCACGTTGGGAATGACCTTGAATTTTTGACCCAAGTCGTGAATGATGGGGTGGGTGATCAGTTTCGAGGGATACATGAGCCATAGCCGGGAATGCTGTTGCGGAACAGGACGTGCTGCCTTGCGGACCCTGGCCCTCTTTTTGGACTTTGGCGGGGAAGCTGATTTCTTTGGCAAAGGCATGATTCTTTGGGAGAGGATCTTCCTGCCTGTTCAACCACCGGCAATCGCAGGGATGATACTCATTTCATCGCCGTCCTTCAGAACCGTTTCCTTGTTCTGAAGAAATCGGATATCCTCCTCGTTGACATACACATTGACAAACCGGCGGACCTCACCAGATTCGTCCAGCAATCGTTCCTGGATGCCAGGGTAGCGGGCTTGCAGTTCCTGCATCACCTCACCAACGTTGGAGGCTTCGATTTCCACCAAATCCTCATTGTTTGTTAACTTGCGCAAAGGGGTGGGTATTCTAACTTTAATGGACATAGCTCATGTAAGGTGTTGTCTTGATCAACGGTTAATCTTCTCTTCGTTGTTGAGAAGGGCTTCAAACTCCCGCAAGCTGGGTCGAATCTCCTTTGCCTTCCCTACGTGCCCCGCCACGGCGTCCAGGGTCTTGAGCCCGTTTCCAGTGATGCACAGCACTGCGGAATCATCCTTGGGAATCGATCCATTGGCAATGAGTTTTTTGGCCACTCCCACCGTGACGCCGCCAGCGGTCTCGGCAAATATCCCCTCGCATTCGGCAAGGAGGCGAATGCCTTCGCGGATTTCATCATCGGAAACATCATCCGCACTACCGCCTGTTTCCTTCATCACCTTGAGGGCGTAAAAACCATCGGCAGGAGTGCCGATGGCAAGTGACTTTGCGATGGTATCTGGCTTGACGGGTTTAAAAAAATCGAGGCCGGCCTTCTGCGCCACCGCGATTGGCGAGCAACCTGTGGCCTGAGCTCCGTGCACGCAGTATGGACTTGATTCAACCAGCCCCAGTCGGATGAATTCCTGATACCCCTTGTGAATCTTGGTGAGCAGTGAACCCGAGGCCATGGGCACCACCGTGTGTCTTGGAACGGTCCAGTCAAGTTGTTCCATGATTTCGAATCCCATGCTCTTGCTGCCTTCTGCATAATAAGGGCGCATGTTGACATTGACGAAGGCCCAGGCGTATTTGCCGGCAATTTCAGCACAAAGACGGTTGACTTCGTCGTAATGCCCCTTGATTGAAATTACCTCAGGATTATAGACAAGCGAGTTCACGACCTTACCCTGTTCAAGATCAGCCGGAATAAAAACAAAAGCCCGAAGCCCTGCGGCGGCGGCGTTAGCCGCCACGGAATTAGCCAGATTGCCCGTCGACGCGCATGCGACCGTCTCATAGCCCAGTTCCTTGGATCTGCTGAGTGCTACGCTGACCACACGATCCTTGAAGGAAAGAGTAGGATAGTTGACCGCATCATTTTTTATCCAAAGTTCACGGATACCGAGGCACTTGGCCAATCGGTCCGCTCTGACCAAGGGAGTGTATCCCACCTCCAGACCCACGGTGGGGTCCTTTGCAACTGGGAGCAGTTCACGATACCGCCACATGCTCTGAGGTCTGGATGCTGCGGTTTCACGCGTAAGGTTTCTACCTATGCGCTCGTAGTCGTAAGCGACTTCAAGCGGACCAAAATCAAATTCGCAAACGTGATTGGCGGTAAGTGGATACTCGCGTCCGCATTCACGGCATTTGAGTGCCTGCATATAGCCATTGTCAATCTTCGTCATGATTCCTCTCCTGATATGGGGATTTTCGGAATGGGGTGGACGGGCAAATCGACCCATTGGCCTGACCCCTGCTGCGAGAGGCAAATTTGTCTCATTTTCCCCAAACCGGCATCCGGTTTAAGCTGGACTTGGCACCTAGTCGTCAAGGTTGAATTAAAGCCTTGATCGGTTGCCGTGGCGTCTAAGGGCCAGATCCCTCAACCACTCTGAATGAGACCGCAAGTATTACGGACAACATTTTCATGATGGATGACGAAAATTTTGTCAACTCCATAAAGAAACAAACTTGGCATTTTCAAGTCAGATGTGCAGTGTGTTGGTATCCAGTCATCATGAAGCCTTTTTGCATTCAAACCCAGGTCGTCGGAAGTTATCCAGTGCCCCAGTGGCTTCAATCGTCCCCCTCTTCTCCCAACCAGAAAGACGCCTTGCTTGCCGTCATGAAGTTGCAGGAATTAGCGGGATTGGACATGATCTCCGACGGTGAACTCACCCGTTTTGATGTCAATCACCCCGCAACCAACGGGATGATCGAGTATTTCATCCGGCCCATGGGTGGCATCAGTGACCGGATCAGCAGGGAAGAATGGCAACAATATCAGCGAACACAGGGCATGCATTTCCGAAGCAAGCCACCCGGCATCGTGACGGATTCCGTTCACGAAGGCCAATTGAATCTACCCAATGCATGGAAGTCCATAAGGAAACTGTCTTCCCTTCCCATCATGTTTACCCTCACATCCCCCTACATGCTGGCAAAAACATTAATCGACAGGCATTACGGCGACCTTCAATTACTCACCCATGCCATCGCACGCGTTCTGGCTAACCAGGTTTCCGATATCGATGCACCCATGATCCAGATCGATGAGGCACATTTGCCGGGACATCCCG
>JAAZXX010000282.1 GCA_014239995.1 Verrucomicrobiia bacterium | reverse complement strand
GTGGACAACTACCTGCTTGAAGCCAGGGAGGGGCGCAGGGCGAAGGCAAGTGATGCGCGACGCGCGGTGCATGTGTCCTTGAAAGCCCTGCGGGCGGACATGGTCGTGCTTCAGGAAATTGGCAGCCAGAAGGCGCTGACGGGCATCCGGCAGGCGCTTGCAGCCGAGGGTCTTGAATATGCCCATTCCGTCTTCTCCAGGACGCCCGGATCCCTCATTCACATGGGACTACTGGCCCGTTTTCCTCCCGTCAAGGTCAGGCATCACGCCACCAACGTATTCGTGCTTTACGGTCGACCCTTTCGTCCCTCCCGTGCCTTTCTTGAGGTCGACCTGGCATTGCCGGGGGGGCATCGCCTGAAGATCATGGCTGCTCATCTCAAGTCCAAGCGCCCGGTTGGTCATGCAGATCAATGGGATTTGCGGACGCGGGAAGCCCTGTTGTTGCGTTCCTTGGTTGATGCGCGCCTCAAGGAAAACCCAGACCTCTTTCTTGCCGTGGTGGGGGACTTCAACGATGGCCCTTCGTCTCAGACCCTTCGATTCCTGAAGGGGGCGCCTGGTTCTCCTCGCCTCATGGATGGGAGACCGAGGGAGGGGCGCCCGGCGCGCCTGCCCCATCCGCCTCGTGGCGAAGGTCAACGGTATGCTGTTTGGACCTATCATTACGCCGCTGAGGACCTCTTTTCTCGGATTGATTTCGTGTTGATGAGCCAGCGCCTCTTCCGCTGCCTCAGGCCCGATGAAAGTTGTGTGCTGAATTTGCCCAACTGGGGCATGGCTTCGGACCACAGGCCCGTCCTGGTATCCCTGGAACTGCCACCATGAGTCCCTGAAGGTGGTGTGTGCCTGAAATGTGAATCAATGATTTCTCAACCAGCGGTTGACGTCCTGGTCAAGGGCTTGCAGGGCTTCATGCAGTGCCCCGAGGTCGATATCATGGTCCATGAGCCCCAGTTGGTAGGTCTCGGGATCCAGGTTGCGGATGAAACGGTCCTCCCTGGATCCTGCCAGAGTTCCCTTTGGCATGATGTTCATACCAAGGCAGGATCTGCGGTCCAGAGATTTCATCCATCTGTCCAGATTTTCGTCGAAACATTTGCAGATGTCACGGTTCAAGGCGGGTTCAAGGAGAGGCTGATCCTTCATTGCCAGTGCGGTGCGAAGTACCTGGCCACGTTCCTTGCCCGGGCCTTTATCGGGCCAGAGGATGCAAGCGATCTCAGTGACATGATCGAGGAAGGCATGCACATAAAAAAACGACTGTTCCTTGTCCATGGCGGGCAGTGAACCGCGCAATTGCCGCCAGGCGTGTAATGCAAACCGGCATCGAAGCCTGATTTCTTCCACCCATTTCATTGTTTCTTCTGGAGTCATGGCGGTGGGCATTCAGGGAGATGGGTTTCTTGATTTTTCCAGTGCGGCATCGGCCTTGGCCTTGGCTTCCACGGCACGGCGTTGAATCTCGTCTGCGGAAGGTAGTGACATGAGCACCTCTGGGGGGATATCCCCTGAATTAGCGAGTTTGTTCAGGCACTTGACCCGCTCGTTGAGTGCCTTGTCCGGGTTGCGTTCCTTGGAAAAACGGGATTTAGCTTTCTCGCTGCGGGTTCGAAGCAGATCATAGACATCCCCGCCCAGCAGGGCTGAGATGTCGATCTTCATCTTCTCCCGCTGGAGGTCCTTGTTCGCCACCTGGTCGCCATTGATGGGACCTGTCTTGTATTTGGGGAACATGATGGCTGCTTCCGGGCATACCCGCGAACAGGCCGGGCAGTTGGTTTTGCACTGGTCATTGTTCTGCACCTGAATGCGGTCCCCGTCATCCACTCCATAGACTCCAAAAAGGCAGAAACTCAGGCATTGCATGCAGTTGGTGCAGCGATCGTAATCGATCACCGGGAACCACGGCTTCCAGGCGCCATGCTTGAAAGTTGCTGTCGCCTCCCTCATTTCCTCGGCCAGGGCAACCGTGCTGTCCGGGTCCAGTGTACGGCTGTCCCGGAACCGTACCTCGGTGCCCTCCGTTTCCATGCCCTGCGCAACCTCGGTTTCGCTGAAATGCCCAAGCACCAGAAGGGAACTGCGATCGGTGGGTGCTGTTTTTCCGCGGGGCGTGGCGCGGGTCACCGCAAACCCGCGTTCCAGCAGGGCCTGCATTTTTTCAAACGGCTGGCTGTTCTCAGCCGTTGGTGCGGTCGCTGGTTCCATGATCACGACGCGCAAGGTAGTGGAGGTGGTTAAACTCATGATGTCCTGTTGGCTGTGTTTCCCGCTTGTTCTGATGCGGGTGGAGGCTGGTTGTCTACGGGAAGGTTTGGCTGCAGGTCCGCCGCAAGCAGGCGTTCAAGCACCTGATCTGCCTGGTTTTCCCGCATGTTGACCACCTCTGTGTGGTCACGGTCCAGTGGGACGTTCGCCCCGGAGAAGAGCCACTTGACCGCCCTCGGGAAACAGGCGGCAATCTTGACACCTCCCCCCTGGGTCAGGCGCAGGAGTGCCGGATCCTTGCGTGCGGCCATTTCACAAAGGTCTGCGACGGCATCGAAGGCACGGCCTGATGCACACAGCTTTTTCAGGACGGACTGCTTGACCTCAGGTGCGATGATCTGGGCGTAGTTGCAGTGGCAATAGAGGATGCGTTCGGAAGCGGTTTCCTGCTCCCCTGTATTTGAAGATGCCGTTTCAGAGTCCTTGTCCTTCATGATTCCACAGGCGCACTCATTCGATGGGTTGGCTCAGGTTTTCCTGGGCGGAAATGCTCGACATGTTCCAGGTCTGCCTTGACTTGCGGGTGTGTCCTTATGGCGGTCGCAAGTGCTTGCACGAGCGTTGCTTTCAGGGTGTCCGGATCCATCTCAGCCCTGAGGTTGATCACCAACTGGGCTCCATGGATGGCCACTGGCAGTGTTTGGGAAAGCTCGGGTATCAAGTCGTTTCTTACCAGGTTGATCACCGCAATCTCGCCCAGTCCTCTCTCTGGATTGAGTGTCATCTTAAGGTGGGCTATCTCCCCATTTTCTGTTGAAAGTTGGTCTTGAATCGCGGCGGCCAGATCTTCGATCCACGTATTTCCATCAAAAGGATGGGCTGACTTCAACTGCACGGTGGCGTTCAGCCAGCCCAGCAGGGCTTCTCCCTCGGCATACAGTTTGTAGTCTATGTCCATCGTTCGCCCAGACTGCTGGGAGCCTGTTTTCAGTTGATCGAACCATTCCCCAAGGCCGGTGCCTTCACGGGCTGAAACCGCGAGGACCTGCTTGCCCGGAAACCGGGAGTTGAGTGCCAATTCCAACTCGGTGCGCTCGGTGCTTGAAAGTGTCTCAATCTTGTTGATCACCAGTATATCCGCCTCTTCAAGTTGTTTGGCATAGATGTAGTTTACCTTGCTTGAAAACCTCCTTCCATCGCGCAGTCCCATGACTTGCATGGCCCGGATGGGATCCACCATCACGCTCAGCGGTGCTATTTCGAATTGATCACCGTAAATGCGCCGGAGCGGATAGGTCACTGTTGCTACCAGATCCGTACAACTACCCACGGGTTCGGCGATGAACACATCGGGTGCGTTTTTGTCCTTGAGGGCATCGGCAGCTTCCACCAGTGAGTTAAACCGGCAGCAGAAGCATCCGCCGGAGATTTCAGCGGTTTCAAATCCGTGGGAACGAAGCATGGCCGTGTCGACAAGGTTGGATCCCTGGTCGTTGGTAATCAGGCCCACCCGCCAGCCTTCATCGGAGAGAATCCTGGCCAGCTTGGCAATCGTGGTGGTCTTGCCTGCGCCCAGGAAGCCCCCGATCATGACATAACGGGCCTTGTGGGTGCCATTGTTCTCCAAGACGTGTCTCACTTCCTTACTATGCAGCCTGTTTTCCCGAAATGCCAATGCGAAAAGTTTGAAAAGGCCATGCATCTTGCATGTGCAGGGGACGACCCATGGCTCTTGGGACATAAAATGGAATCGCCTCATTCTGCCGGATACTTCATGATGCATGGATGGTCTGCTTATCCAAATGTCTGCGTCATCAGGGGCTATCATGGTCGCCATCGCATGATGGGTATTGGCCGGGGTTACTGTCCCGCCTGAGTTTGGCCCTGTCTGTCGTGGTGATGTCCATCGGCACCACGGCGGGGGATTGGCCGGAGCTGGATGGCAAGGTTTACCATGCTGTGGAAGCGTTGAAACGGCTGGTACATCTGGATCCCGTATCCAATCCTGCCGTGGGTAAGGCGTTGCGTCAGACCCTTGAGGCGGTGCGTGGGAGGCCTGAGTATGTTCAGCTTGTCACGGTTTTCGGGCTGAAGGACAAAGATGAAGCCCTCCTTGCATTTGTGCGGAGGCATGGGGACAGCACGTCCGGTTTGCTGGCACTGGACTATCTGGTCAAGCGCCGGGATGCCACCTTCCTGAAAGGAATCCTTTCAGGAGAGGATCCTGGAAAAGCGGTTCAGGCCCTGGGAAACCTGTCGCATCCAACGGCAACGGGTCTACTGGGAGACCTGGTGACTGCAGGTGACCAGCCGTTGGCAACAAGAGAATCCGCCATACGGTCCCTGTGCCGGTCGCGCCATGGAGTGGAGGCACTGCTGCAGATGCATGCAGGGGGCATCCTCCCATCCGACATGAGCCTGACGGCGGCCTACGCCTTCAATCAACTTCCCTGGGCAACCCTGAAGGAAAGAGCACTGGGGCAGATACCCCTCCCGCAGATACGGGGCGGGGCCACGCTTCCCCCCGTCCGTGACCTTTTGGTGCATTCGGGTGACATTGCGCTTGGACGTGAGGTTTTCCACAAGGCCGAGTCCGGTTGCGCGATGTGCCACCGCATCGGCGATCAGGGAGTTGATTTCGGTCCGGGACTGGATGAAATCGGGGCCAAGTTGGGAAAGGATGCCCTGTTCCAGGCCATCCTTGATCCAAGTGCTGGCATTGCATTTGGTTATGAAGGATGGGAAATGGTCACGAAGGCAGGGGATGCATGGGTGGGTGTCCTGGTTGGAGAGACCGAAACCTCCTTGACGGTGAAAACCCAGTCGGCAGCCCTGTTGACGCTTGAAAAAAAAGAAATCGAGGACAGGATCAAGATGAAGGGTTCCCTCATGCCGACGGGTCTTCAGCAGGCCATGACGGTCCAGGAATTGGTGGACTTGGTGGCTTACCTCGCCAGTCTGCCCAAGTAACCGTGAAAGCGTTCCATTTCGCAAGGTGCGGATAAGGCAAGATTCCTTGCATGAAAGGATAAAAAAACATTCCATTTACCAGAGATTGCCTGTTATAGTACTTACTAAACCATGAACCGTCTGCAACCAGTCCGTCTTTTCTGCACCCTACCGTGGTACCATATCATGGGGGGGCTCTTGGCCCTTGTCCCGGCGTCGCTTATGAGTGAGCCCCTTGACGGGGAGGAAATCAAGGCCCGCGCCGTCAGTTATTACAGCGAGATACGTCCCGTTTTCCAGGCCAAGTGCCATGGATGTCATCAACCCGCCAAACCCCAGGGCGATTACGTGATGACTCACTTTGAGAAA
>JAAZXX010000281.1 GCA_014239995.1 Verrucomicrobiia bacterium | reverse complement strand
CGTGCCGACCACGGATGATTTCGGCCGCATGGGCGAAGAGCCGACTCATCCGGAGCTGCTTGATTTCCTGTCGGCTGAATTCGTTCGCAAGGAATGGTCCATCAAGAGGCTCATCCGCCAAATCGTTCTCAGCGAAACATTCCGTCAAACCAGCACCCCTACTGACAGCGCGACTCTATACGATCCTGGAAACCTTCTTCTCCATCACTACCCCGTGCACCGGTTGGATGCGGAGGCAATTCGCGACACAATCCTGACCGTATCGGGAAGGTTGAATCCAGAACTATTCGGTCCCAGCCTGCAACCCCACCGGGTGAAGGAGGTGGATTACCGCAAACTCTTCACCGGCCCACTCGATGGTGATGGTCGTCGCAGCCTGTATATTAAGATAACGCGCATGGAAGGTCCTCAGTTCCTCGAACTGTTCGATCTTCCCGATCGCATGGTGACGCGCGGACGTCGCGATCGAACGAACGTTCCCGCCCAGGCCTTGGCAATGCTCAACGATCCCTTCATCATTGACCAGGCCTACTACTGGGCGGAGCAATTGGTCGCGTCCAAACACGATTCGGTTGACACGCGGATTCGCAACATGTTTCAGCGTGCCGTTGGCCGATTGCCGAATGAACGTGAACAGAAACGCTTCGCCAAATTGATCCGAAGCCTGGCCAAAAATGCTTCCGATGACGCCGCGTTACTCGAAGACAAAAGCATCTGGAAGGACGCCGCACACGCAATCTTCAACATGAAGGAATTGGTCTACATCCGATGAGTAAGATAAGAAAGCTACCAAGCTGCCCCGGTCAGCTGCCACGTCCAATCAGCCGGCGCCAGATGCTGTCAACCGCCACCATGGGCTTCGGTTCGCTGTCGCTTTCGAGCCTGATGGCCAAAAATCGGCACTTCGCAGCGACCTGCAAGCACGTGATCTTCTGTTTCATGCCCGGTGGGGTCTCGCACGTCGATTCGTTCGACCCAAAAGCCGCCCTTGCAAAGCACCACGGCGAGAAAATAGGCGAATGGTCCAATGACTCCAAGAGCATGGGCATCAGCCCGAACCGTAAATGGAAAGGAAGCCCCTGGAAGTTTGAGAAATACGGTCAATCCGGCGCACCAGTCAGTGAGTTGTTCCCGAATATAGCAACCTGTGTCGACGAGCTCGCCATCATACGCTCAACGGTCGCCGAATTGCCGCTGCATGCAGGCGCAAATCTCTTCCTCCACTCCGGAAAACTTCGCGGCGGTTCACCCAGCCTGGGTTCTTGGATTACCTACGGCCTCGGCAAGGAAAACCAGAACCTACCCGGCTATGTCCTCCTGAACAGCGGCGCCGTTCCACCCGGCGGCAAGGAGAACTTCTCCAGCGGTTACCTGCCCGCCAACTATCAGGCCACCTCGATCCAGGCCGAAGGCGTCCCAGTCGCCAACATCGTAGCAGCGCGCTCGAGCAAGCAAGGACGCAAACTCGAATGGTTGCGACAGCAGGACGGTGAATTCGCACAAAGCCTCGGAGGAATTTCCGAAATCGAATCAGCGATTCGAAATTATGAAATGGCCTTCCGCATGCAGACCACCGTACCCGACACCCTTGACCTTTCCCGGGAATCAAAGGAGACCAAAGCGCTCTATTGATTCGATGCCGAGGACAAAGATCTGCGCTCCTACGCCAGGCAATGTCTGCGGGCTCGCCGACTGATCGAGACGGGCGTGCCTTTCGTCGAAATCACTGCCAATCCGATGGGCATCGACAACGGAAGTTGGGATCAGCACGGCAACCTCAAGCAAGGCCACGAGAAAAACGCGCTCGTGACCGACCAGCCCATTGCTGCGCTGATCAAGGATCTGAAGCAGCGCGGACTCCTCGATGAAACGCTGATCCTGTGGGCAGGCGAAATGGGCCGCACCCCCCACGCCGGTGGAGCACCCGGCGATGGCCGAGATCACCACACCTCGGGATTCACCGTCTGGCTGGCCGGCGGTGGAATCAAAGGCGGCATCATCCACGGCGCAACCGACGCGTTCGGGATGGAAGCCGTCAACGACGTCGTCACGATCTACGACCTGCACGCCACGATCCTGCACCTGCTGGGTCTCGATCACAAACGCCTGACATTCCGCTACGGCGGTCGCGACATGAGTTTGACCGATGTGCACGGGAATGTGGTGAAAGAGCTGCTGACATAATAAAAGAGGCGCTCATTTGATCCTCAAAAAGCAGGATCGAGCTCATGACCTTCATGGTCACGTTAGGGCAAAGCATCAACTTTTTCTGCTTTGGCCTTGATCAGGGCATCCACCGAGTCCGCCAACTCCACCAAGCCATATACCGGATCGTTCCGGCCACATTCGACTTGAATCAGATAGCCCATTCTGCGGAAGGCCAGGGCATAAAACAGTCCATGATGTACCCAGCAAGACGCCTCTCCTACTCCAGGTACATCATCCGGTTTGAATGGAGCATGCTGCCTGAGTTTATTCCACCTTGCATCCAGCATGGTGGCATCATCCCACCGGTAAATCATCAGGTGATGCCCCCCACTATTGATCGCCAGATTCTTCTTTCCATAGTGCGCCCGCACGTAAGCAACACAACCCATGGATTGAAGATGCCTCTCCATGAAACCTTTGGACGCCTTTGGATCAGGTTGTTGAGGATGCGTGTATACGGGAGGCGAGGCCAAGGGTTCTAGGTATTGCACCATCCGCTCATCTGTCCATCCGCTGGCTGCATCCAGTTGTTCAAGGGCAGGCTTGAGCTCGAGTACCGAGTTGGGCGAAAACTGGGCGCTGAGGGTAAGGAAGGTAGTGCTTACAAGCCACAGAAGGAACACGGGCAGGGGAAATGAACAACGCCAGGCAACTGAATCATCCCACCCAATGCACCCGCAATGAGGCCGTAACATGGTTTTTGATATGCTGTATACCAGGAAGTTTACCGGGAATCAGAGAAACCCAGCCTTTCTCTGACGCGGATCCCAGAACTCAAGGTTGACATCCGTACCCGTCCGGGCGGGATCCGATGGTGGATTGATCGTTTCATTTTTTCTAAATTCAGCATGGCCATCGTTGAACATGACATTCCCCCCTCCCTCGTGGCGGTTGGGATCAATACCCTCCAGGGCATCTCCATCGCTGAAACCAGATGTTGGCCACCATAGACTGCTGCTCCAGGAGCCATTCGGTTTGGGCATGGTATCACCCACCACGAGGTTCATGGACGGGCTCCTCACATTGGATCGCTTGAAATTCGGTTTTGAATCCACATCGATCCCCTTGATTTTAACGGATCCGCCGCCATAAGGATGGATTCCCAGAAAGTAGGCATTGTAACCATAACCCACTTTGTGTGCATCAAAGGCCCATTCCCATTTCACCTTGTTATCTTCACGGCTGCGCTTGAGTGAGCCACAATGAAAAAGGTTACTCATGTTGTTCTCGGGAATAATAGTGGTCCCCCACCAATTATTAAGCATTTGAGAGGTAGAACTTGTCCCGTTATTTCGGTGCGGTGGAAATACATCGTCATTGTCATCGGTATAGAGCTGCATGAAGATTCCGATTTGCCGGAGGTTGTTCATGCACGCAATGCGCTGTCCCTTTTCCTTGGCCTTGCCAAGGGCTGGCAGAAGCATGCCAGCCAGGATGGCAATAATGGCTATCACCACCAATAACTCAATCAGGGTAAAAGCTTTGAGCTTTGTAATTGAAGAGAAGTGGATCCGCTTGTTTTGTAACAAAAGGATGGGAGTCATGACTTATGATCGAATGATTGAATAAGACATGCAACGAAAAAGTCTTAAAATTGCTTGTGATAGCTTTCTGCAAACCAAAACCTGTTTACCGAAAATTCAGCCTGAAAGATACGATAGGATGAGGCTTGGCTATACCATTGGAGTTCTCCGCTTCAATGGTCTATTTATTACTACCTTGAATGCCTCCATCCGAAACGTGCCACCGTTTCAGATTCCTGCCCAGTTCTCTGGGCCAGTTTTCCTCCGTGCAGGTCATAAAAACCTGACCGCTCCCATGATGCGAGCGTTCCAGAAGGGGTAGGAGACCCCTTCGCCGATTTTCATCCAGTTCCCCCATCACGTCGTCAATGAGGAGGACTGGAGGACTCCCTGTCACATCAGTTAAATACTCTGCCTGGGCCATCTTGAGAGCAATGGCCAAGGTTCGTTTCTGCCCCTCACTACCAAATTGAGCCACCGGTTGCTCATTCAATGCGAATTGCAATTCGTCTCGGTGAGGCCCAATCAAGGTGGATCGATACTGTTGTTCCCGATCTCGATGTTTAAGCAATGCTCCAAAAAAGTCTTTCGGCACCGTTGTTTTGTAATGCATCGTCAACTCCTCAGCGCCCGAGGAAATACGCTTGTACGCATGTCGAACCAGAGGGAAAATCCTGGGAATGAATTGTTGCCTTGCCTTGATGAGACGCTCACCGTAAGACACCAACTCACGGGTAAATGCCTCCATGACCTGCTGATCAGGACGATGCTGCTTGAGCACAGCGTTCCTCGAGCGTAGCACTTTGGCATATCGCTGAAGGGTTCCAAGGTATGCATGGTCCGTTTGGGACAAAAGCAAGTCCATGAATCGTCGCCGGATGCGTGGGGATCCCTTGATGATCTGAAGGTCCTCGGTACAAAAGACGACGGCACGCAGGGTCCCAAAAAATTCGGAAAGACGCTTTACCGGGTTCTGGTTCAGGGTCAGTTTTCTTTCCTGAGCAGACCAGTAGTACTGGAGGAGATCCGAATGCACACCCGTTACCTCCCCTGCCACAAAAAAACCTTTTTGACCTTGTCGAATCATCTGTGCCGCCCCGACCCCTCGGAACGAACGTAACGTGGCAAGCAGGTAGATAGCCTCCAGAAGGTTTGTCTTTCCCTGGGCATTCTTTCCCAGGAGCAACTGAAATCCAGGTTCGAAGGCAATGTCCAAACGCCGGTAATTCCGAAAATCTCTGAGTTTTATTTTTGCCAGGTGCATGCCGGAGGCCACTTACACGGGGTTAAGTTCCGTGGAAGGATCATGGAAGATGCCTTCCTAGTGTTGTATATAGGCAAAAAGATCAGCTATCTGCTGACCCGTCAATGCATCCAGCAGCCCCCCCGGCATGATGGAAACTGGCGAATGCTCTCGGCCTGCAACATCTTTTCCTGCAACGACGGTCAGGTTGCCAGCCAGGTCTTTGATCGTGATGGTGTCACCTTCCATGGCGGTGATAAACCCCGTCAGGACGGCTCCCTCGCTCTCAGGGCGACCTGAACGAAGCGTCACGGTCACGAGTTCAAATTCCTCCCTTACCGCCAGGCTGGGATCCACGATGGCAGGCAACAGGAATTCCAGATTACTTCGCTCATATCCGGTCAACTCAGGTCCAATGCCCCTTCCATGTCCATGGAACACATGGCAGATACCGCAGATCTGATCAAACACATCCTTGCCGGAGCTGGAATCTCCCTGAAACTCCTCCAGTATGCCCCGCACCTCCTTGATCCGTTGCATTTTGGCACCATTCGGCTGATGCAGATT
>JAAZXX010000280.1 GCA_014239995.1 Verrucomicrobiia bacterium | reverse complement strand
ATCAGGTCAAGTATCTGGCGCTCCTCGTCTCGCGATGGGTACTCGATCCTGAGTTTCAGCATGAATCGATCTACCTGAGCCTCCGGGAGCGGGTAAGTTCCTTCCTGTTCCACCGGGTTCTGCGTGGCAAGCACCAGGAAAGGCTCGGAGAGCACGTAGGATTCGTTACCAATCGTAACCTGTTTCTCCTGCATGGCCTCCAAGAGCGCACTCTGAACCTTGGCTGGTGCTCGATTGATTTCGTCAGCCAAGACAATGTTCGCAAAGACAGGTCCTTTTCGAGTGGTAAACTCACCGGACTGAGGGTTGAAGATCTGTGTACCGATTACATCTGCTGGCAGCATATCGGGTGTGAATTGAATGCGGGAGAAGTCCAGGTCTAAACCATTCGAGAGGGCTTTGACAGAAGTGGTTTTGGCAAGGCCCGGCACTCCCTCAAGTAAGACGTGACCGTCGGCGAGCAGGCCAACAATCAGCCTTTCGACAAGGTACTTTTGACCAATAATCACCTTGTTGATTTCCATCATCAAAGGCTGGATAAAGCCGCTTGCTTCCTTGACTTCGTCGTTGATTGCACTGATTCCTGTGTTCATTAATTTTGATCCTTCTAACCGGTTAGCAGGGTCCAGATAAACAATTCGGGCACATCATTGAGCCTTGAATTAAAGTTTTGCAACTCCACGCCATCGCACCCAGGTCCACTTTGTGAGCAGCACTCGAGGCCGGGAATGAGGCGTAATCTTCAAACTTGAAACGGTCACTTGGGAAATGCTCGAAATGAATGACTCGCTTCGGGTATCCAACGTTCCAGGTCCTCGATACGCTTGGAGTCCAAGGGATGCGTGCGCAAAAACCACGGGACTCCGCCAGAACCTGACTCCTGATTATAGGCAGCAAAACGCTTCCAAAAGGCAACCGAGGCAGAAGGGTCGTATCCAGCCTGAGCCATGCGGATGAGACCGATATAGTCAGCTTCACTCTCCTGCGTCCTGCTATGGGGCAGCGACACTCCCAGTGAACTTGTCAGGCCATAGACCGTCGCCGCTGCCACTTGTGTTTTGTTGTCATATCCGTGAGCCGACATGCCCGACTGCAGGAGATTGCCTCCCAGTTGGGTTACCATGGCTCTGGAGACGCGCTCGTTTCCATGCCTTTTTTCTGCATGAGCCACTTCATGCCCGATCACGGTAGCAAGACCAGATTCATCCTCGGTAATGGCAAGGAGTCCCGTGTAAACTCCCACTTTCCCCCCCGGCAGACAAAATGCGTTCGCTTCAGGGCTATCGAAGAGGACAAATTCCCATTGGGCGTTAGGCAGCAGGGCAACAGATGCTATGCGTTCCCCCACTTTTTTGATCAAGGCGTTGCCAACGGGATCCTGGCTGATAGGCACACTTGACTTCATGGTTTCAAAACTACTGAAGCCAAGTTGCATTTCCTGCTGAGGCGAGAGAAGGATCAACTGCCGCCTGCCTGTTTCGGAAACCGTAGTGCAACCGACGGACATGAGGAGCAGAAGGCTGGGCAAAACACACTTTTGGAATGCTATTTTCATGTTTCAAGGTTTCTTGATGGAGACTGTAGCCGTTCAGAGGGACAACTCCATATCACGCGTGTAATAGACAATCCTTCCACAGTTCACACAGTTCACAATCTCCTTTTGGCCCTTGCACGCGACTTGAATCTGGGTTGGAAGTGCCATGTGGCAGCCACCACAGACGCCTCGGTTGATCCCGACAATCACCTTTCCACGCTTTTTCAAAAACAAACGCTCGTAACGTGAGAGTACTTTTGCGTCTACTTTAGAAGTCAATTCAGCTCGATCGGTTTCCAGCGCTGCTTTTTCCTTCTGCTGATTGGATTCCCGCTCTTTCAGTAATACTACCTGTTCATCTGCATCACGTTGCGCTTCTTTCGAAATCGATTCTGCTTCTGCGATATCATGAAGTTTGACATCGTAAGCCTCCATCAGAACCAATTCCTGGTCCTCGGTTTGGGCAATTTCACGCCTGCAAGTCTCGATTTCGTTTGTAAGCGCTTGATATTCTTCGTTTTTGCGAGTCTCCAACTGCTGAGATGCATAGCGGTTGATCTGCTTTTTCTTGGATTCCACCTCCAGTTCCAGATCCTTGCGCTGTGATTCGACCTTTTGAGCCTCCTTCTTCGCCTGGTTCAAGGCCTCCTTGGAATCATCAGCCTTGGCTATCAACGCGCACCGCTCGGGTTCAATGCGCAAAAGTTCCTCCTCAAGACGCATGATCTTTTGGTCCCGATCCTGTAATACCAACAACTGTTCTATGACATCCAACATTTAGTTTCCTTGATGAGGACAACCATAAAAAAACGAAGGGTGAGAAGTCAATGCAGGTTCCTGTTTTTTGCCATGATCAGGATAATGAGTTCCCCGGAAGGTCCGCCCACTGATTCAAGAGCTCTAACATCCTGTCAAAGAGCGTTTGGTGCATTTTTTCGGAATGACAGAGAAGGGATCGCTCTGATCCATCTGCTGAAACCAGCAAAAAAGAGTTCCCCCCCTTGATGTTTTCAACTTCCATGAGGTATACCTGCCGCAGCAGACAGTATGATGCCCCAAAAAGCTGTTTACAGATCTGAACTACAACCGTTTCACTTCTTTTTACGTATATCTTTCCATTTTTTATAATAACTCCAGGCTTCCTTCATGGAGTCGGGCATCAGTTCATAGGCAGCATCGCGTGAGGTCATTTTGAGGCCCGACCAATCGATTTTCTTGCCCGGTCGACCGCATTTTGGGCAGCGGATCTGCTCATCAGGCGAACCTTGTTTCCCTGGAAGGCATTGTTCACAGTAGAGATGATGACAATGTTCGCACTCAAACGAGGCCCTCTGTGCCTGGTGCGCCAGACAGCTGTAACTACCGTCTGACAATAAAACGGACTCAAGTTTACCCGAACTTTCACCTGATTTATCTCCATCTCCGGGGAGTACCTTGATCATCAAGGTGCCCAGGTTGATAACCTGACCATCACTGAAATGGGACGAGCTTTCCAGGGGGATTCCATCCAGATAGGTCCCATGAATGGAACCAAGATCCTTGATCTGCGCACCTGAGTCATCGATAGAAACCTGACAGTGTTGTTCAGAAACTGAGAATTCATCGATCACAAAGTCATTCCCTGGTGATCGACCAATGGTGTAATTGCCTTCACCCAGTTCGAATGTGATCGTTTGATCATCCCATGAGCTATAACGTAGTTTGAGGGATTGCATGGCTTATCAGATACTGAATTTCTCGCTATTGTTAAACATGAAAAAGATTGTGGGAAAGTCACCATTCAATTACTTATGAAGGATAAATGCAATATCTGGTCTTCAGCCTGATCGGGATTGTCAGCGGCATAACAAGTGGTCTTTTTGGGGTAGGAGGTGGCATCATCATCGTGCCTGCGCTGACTTTCTTCCTTGGAGTTCCCATTAAAACCGCGATTGGCACGTCCCTGGCAATCATCGTTCCGACTGCAATCATAGGTGCTGCCAAACACATACAGCAGGGGAACATCGACTGGAAAATCGTGCTTGCCATCGCTCCCCTGGCCATTGCAGGCGGCTTTGCGGGTGCGTGGTTGACCCAACACATCAAACCACAGCTCATCCAGAAAGGTTTTGCCATTCTCATGGTTTACGTGGGCTTGAGGCTTTTTTTCAAGTGATGGCATTTCCCCCTGATTTTTTTAACCGCTGGGGTATCCTGTTACGGTGGCATTTCATGCTACTTTTGGCAGGGTTGCCGTTTTGTGGAAATGCGGAGCAGGAAAAGATGCGGGTATCTGTTGAAGGAGGCGCTACATTGACAGGCTGGCTACTTGCCGAAAAACCTGAACATTGGATCCTGGACGTGGGCTACACGGTGCTGGTGGTTCCAAAAGCACAGATCACCGCAGTCCAGAGAAATAAGCCCAGAAAGGAAGAGGCAGACCAAACAGACACGCAAGAGGAAGAGAAAACCGCTTTGACAAACGGGCTTTTTTTCGAAGCACACTCACCCCCAAGGACCAAATCCCTCGAGGAATTATCGGCACAACTGGGAAATGCCGTGGTTCAGGTCCAGACTCCTGCCGGAGTGGGGTCAGGATTCATCATTCACCCTGAAGGTTATTGCGTCACAAATTTTCATGTCATCGAGAGTGAAACGAATATACGAGTGCGGGTGTATCAGGGTAAGGATGAATCTATCAATCGAAAACCCTATGAGCGCTGCCGTATCGTCGCCCTGGACAAACACTCGGATTTGGCACTGATCAAAATGGAAAGGCCGGAAAACAGCTCCGAAAGCTTCCCCTACGTGTTGCTTGGGAACGCGAAAACCATCACGGCAGGGCAAGCTTCGTTTGCAATCGGGAGTCCACGTGGACTCGATCGCACCGTGACTCAGGGGATCATCAGCGCGCGTTCCAGGGTAATGCAAGGACGCCTTTTCCTTCAAACCACCACGCCCATCAACCCGGGCAACAGTGGAGGTCCCTTGTTCAATATCAGGGGCGAGGTCATTGGAGTGACCAACATGAAACTCAACTTCAGTGAAGGACTTGGTTTCGCGATACCTGTGGACCGACTAAAGACATTTCTGGCGAACCGAGAAGCTTACGCGTATGATACGCAGAACCCGAGTAGTCCACACCGCTATTTACCGGCTCCAAGAGACATGAAAGCAGGCAATTAATCGCTATTGACCTAAACAAAAGAAAATCTGTGAATGACCCACATCCAACGATGATCAAACTAGAAACATACCCCAAACTTGCCTGGAGACGCATTCTTCAAGCTGTCCATCTGGCAATGACACTCTACTTGATCGCCCCGGTGTGGAGTGCCCCACCTCAGCCACAGGCGGTTCTTCCGGATGACACATGGGCCATGTTCACCATACCAAACTACGATGCGCACAAGAAAAGCTGGGCAGATAGCCCGTATATGCGGTTTTGGGAAGATCCTTCAATGGAAGCTTTTAGAAAGCATGCAGAAAATGCCTTCTTGAATGACATTTTCAAGAACCTTGAGGAGGCAAGCGGTATCAGCATGTCCAACATGGCTGAACTTCTCCAGGGACAGGTCACGTTGGCACTGGTGCCCCCCGATGAACCAGGAGACAGGCCGATTGAACTGCTGGCATTGATGGATTCAGGTGATCAGCAAAAGGCACTTGCCTCCCTTTTGGATGCCGTGCGAGTCCGTTTCGATGAAGCCGATCAGCCACTCGTGCCTTCCACCATTCAGGGTCTGCCTTTTTACTCAGCAAAGCTGCCGGAAGGCATGCTTGAGGCCTTATCCAGCAGCGAAGGAAGCATGTCCATTACTTTTGGCCAGGCCGGATCGGTGTTGATTATGGGCACATCCTCCACCCTTCTCGAAGAAACGGTCCAGCGATTGCAAAGCCAAGGTGGTCCTCAGCTGTCACAGCAACCGGCGTTTGACCAGGCTTACCAGAAACAGTTTCGCACCGCGGAGGGGTATGGACTTCCAAGCAAGAAGATTTGTGGAGGATTCATGAGGTCCATCGGGGTGAGG
>JAAZXX010000027.1 GCA_014239995.1 Verrucomicrobiia bacterium | reverse complement strand
AAGAAAGGCGTGTGACGTCCTCCCTCATCCTTGGAAAGGACATATAACTCCGCCTTGAATTTGGTGTGAGGGGTAATGGAACCCGGTTTGGACAAGACCATCCCACGTTCAACATCCGTCTTTTTGACGCCGCGCAGGAGAACACCTACGTTGTCGCCGGCAGATGCGCTGTCGAGCAGTTTGCGGAACATTTCAATGTCCGTCGCAGTGGTTTTACGTGTCTCGCGCAAACCAACGATTTCCACCTCGCTCATCTTGGTAAGCTCACCGCGCTCTACACGTCCGGTGACGACCGTGCCACGACCCTCAATGTTGAAAACATCTTCAATGCACATCAAGAAAGGCTTATCCACCTCGCGCTCAGGCAATGGAACTTGTTCGTCAACAGCAGTCAAAAGAGCCTGAATACATGCCTCACCATCTGGATTTCCTTCAAGGGCAGCAGTCGCACTGCCACGCACGATGGAAGCGTCATCTCCAGGAAACTCGTATTTGGAAAGTAGATCCCGCACTTCCATCTCGACGAGCTCAAGCAACTCATCGTCATCGACCAGGTCGCATTTATTCAGAAATACCACGATGGCTGGTACGCCCACCTGCCGCGCAAGCAGGATGTGCTCACGCGTTTGGGGCATGGGACCATCTGCAGCACTGACGACCAAGATGGCACCGTCCATTTGTGCGGCACCGGTGATCATGTTTTTGACATAATCAGCGTGGCCCGGACAATCGACGTGGGCATAGTGCCGATTGTCACTTTCGTATTCCACGTGAGACACTGCGATGGTGACGGTCTTGGAATCGTCACGGACAGTTCCTCCCTTGGTGATGTCTCCATAAGAGATGGGGGTCGCCAAATCCTTGCGGGCTTGAACGGCCACGATAGCGGCAGTCAGAGTAGATTTGCCATGGTCAACATGACCAATCGTTCCGACGTTGACGTGCGGTTTGGTTCTTTGAAACGCTTCTTTTGCCATGCGATTTCCTTAACGAGTGTTATTCTTTATTAACAATATGTTTCAGTTACAAAAAATGGAGCCCATGACCGGGCTTGAACCGGTGACCTCATCCTTACCAAGGATGTGCTCTACCAACTGAGCTACATGGGCCAGAGCAAACTCATACAGGCTCACAAGCCCCGATCTGCCAGACGACAAAATACCATCCACCCCTAGTTTTTCCTGGCCGGGGCTGATGGCGACTGCCTCTAGACTATCTTAGAGTGAGCGGACCTTAATGATCCACCGATGCCGTGTCAATCGGATTTTCAAAAAAAAGCGCTCCCTGCCGAGATGGACGGAACCAAGCTCAGCGCCAAGCCATGTGAGACGCTCCAAATTGCATTCATTTTAACTTTTCTTAGTAAAGATAGGCAATTAATATCATGACAAAATCATACATTTCAATCCATATGCAAAAAATCATCAGTCGACGTCAGTTCATTCAGTATTCGGGTGCGGCAAGTGCGGGACTGGCAGCAATCTCCCCCTTCTCCATCACACCTGCCAGAGCCCAAGGAAAGAGCAGCAACCGTGTTCGTGTGGGTGTCATGGGGCTAAGCCGTGGCATGGCACACGTGAATAACGCCGTCGCTCTGCCCAACGTGGAGGTCGCCTACGTTTGCGACGTTGACCAGCAACGCATCGACAGAGCCATCGATGTCGTTGACAAGAAAAATGCCCCGAAACCACAAGGCGTTAGAGATTTCCGTCGAATGCTCGATGACAAGGATCTCGACGCCATCATGATTGCAACCTGCAACCACTGGCACGCCCCAGCCTCGATTCTTGCCTGCTCTGCAGGGAAACACGTCTACGTCGAAAAACCTGGAAGTCACAACCCTCAGGAAGGTTTCTGGATGGTCCAGGCTGCCCGCAAGCACAAGCGTGTCGTACAGATGGGAAATCAGCGCCGAACATGGCCAGCCATTCGTGAGGCCATGGCTCGACTTCACTCGGGTGTGATCGGTGAAACCACCTTTGCGAGGTGCTGGTATGATAATGCGCGTAGTTCCATCGGTTCTGGAAAGAAAGCGCCGGTTCCGCCTCATCTAGATTTTGATCTCTGGCAGGGTCCCGCACCCCGGCGTGACTACAAAGACAACCTTGTACACTACAACTGGCACTGGCACTGGCACTGGGGCAACGGTGAACTTGGCAATAACGGAATTCATGCGCTGGACCTTGCTCGATGGGGATTGGATGTAGACTACCCTGAGACGGTGAGTTACACCGGTGGAAGATATCATTACGATGACGATCAGGAAACACCTGATACGGCGATCGCCGTCTATGATTTCGGAGAGAAGGGTGCCTCATGGGACGGCAGCAGCTGCCATCCAAGGCGAGAGAAGAAACATGATTTTGTTCGTTTTTACGGCAGCAAAGGCTCCCTGGCCATCAATGGCGCCGGTTATGAGGTCTTTGACCTCGACGGTCAATCTCTGGAAAAACACAACGGGGAAGGTGGCGACCGCGGCCATGTAGACAACTTCTTCACCGCCATCCGGTCCGGCAAACGCCCCAACTCAGAGATCGCCACCGGCCAGATCAGCACCCTGATGTGTCACCTTGGCAATATCGCCTATCGCACCGGACAAACAGTACATTTTGACCGAAAGACACTTCAAATCAAACAAAAGCTCAAAGAAAACCAGCTATGGGAACGTGACTACGAAACGGGCTGGAAGCCTGTGATCTAGACCTCAACGCGATCTGCGCTACCTGTCCCGTTGAAGCAACATGGATACACATAAAAACTTAATGGAGAGCATCTAACAATGCAAAAATCAAAAACACAAACAGCATCCCATGTAGGGACAGGTTTTGCATTTCCAACATGCCCTGGATCAAACTGCATCACGGATGCCTTGGTCTCCATGTGACGGAAAAAGCATTTTCACCCGGGTGGGATTACCCCAAATCGTGATCAATCATGGCTCACCGGGGTTTTATGGTGCCGATATGAAACGTCCAGCTTGAGCTTCCACCTCCAAGGGAAACCCCTAGGAGCGTTTCGCCATCGCAGGGAAGCATCGTAGGGCGTAGCGTGTATATCATGAGAGAGCACAAGCTGCCCGTCATTGGATCACTTGAGTGTTAAGAATAAGACTCAAGCATATTCAATTGGACATTTTAAGTATATACTATGTTCATTTTTTGAACATACCCCAAGCATCTAAGCCAGCAAACATGACTCTAAAATAGATACGCCTAACTCTTTAATTATGAATTAGATACATCTAATCCTGCAAGAGCAGTACAATGGCTTTTTCTTTATGGCACACCATGTGCTTATGTGGTTTTCAATGAAAAAAAACTGGCTTGTAACGATCACAGCTTTCCTTTTGTTGGGCTGCGGACCTGTATGGAAAGGCTGGCAAATGGACTATGGAGATCCAGCCGCACAATTCCTGCAAGAGGACTTGAGTGTATTAGGTACGCCATTCGTGGGTAAGAAAATAACTGTCAAGGGAATCGTCAGGAAAGTTGACATTTCCAATCCAGGATCCGCACGGGTCCATCTTGAAGGCGGCATTGAATGTAACTTTGGCAAGTTTAAGGCAATGGCAGAGCATTACAATGTAGGTGATATCGCGTATATTGACGGTTTTCTCAAGCACTGCCGAAAAGATGATATCTACCTGGACCCGGCGAGTGGCAGAGATCATCGAGCAGCGTTTCACCCCGTCCATCAAGGGGAGCCCTGATGGGTGGGGTGAAACCCTTGTAAAGACGAACCTTGGTGGAGAATGCAATAGCTCTCGATAGCAATAAGCAGGGGTGGAGATCTTAAAACCATCGTGACGGATGCCATGCCAACCTGTCCTCTGAAGGAGGATTGATCCTACCGGTTCCATGCGGGACACCTCTTTAAATCACATTCAGACGCAGGTTATGCCGGATGAAACACACAAAGGTGATAAATACCACAAACACCCTCCTGCTGGAACACAGCCACGCGAGAACCGGAAAATTCATGATCGATTCTGTGAAGAGTGGCCATATGGAGATCGGGAATTACCACGACCATGGTGCTTACGTGAATCAAGGAGGCGGAGGCCAGAGAACGGGCAGTCAAACGAAAGTATGGCATTCAGCTCTCCCTGTAGGCGCAAGGATTGACTTGTTGCTGAGATAGTTTGAAGAAAGAACGGTCCAGGCGAGGATTTCCAACGGTATTTTGGCCTGGGAGAGGCAAGAAACCTGAACTCAAAGAAATAAAAGAGATGTTTTGGATAATGATCTTGATAGGAGGTTGGCTTCTGCCGCTAACCTTGTCTGCAATCGCGCTGCGAATCACCCTGAAGACCAGGAGGGAAATGCTGACGTGGCGGAAAGCAAGCAATCCAACCAAACCGGGACATAAGGACCCTGCTGTAAGCAAGGACCCGCAACGAACGGATCCACCGCCTGCCTCCAAGAAGACAGAACCAAGGTCTTTTCTTCAAGAGTCCAACTTGAAGCCTTCGTCGTCTGTTCGTAATCGCAAGATGCGGCTCGGAGAAAAAATCGCCGCCTACTTGCCTTTTGACAGATCCACCGGAAACAACAAGACCACTCAAAAGTTATCGACCAATAGCCTTGAGGTATTCATGGGCGCACGCCTTTTCGCCTGGATTGGTGGTCTTGCTTTTTTCTTCGCCATCTGCTTCTTCGTCAAATACTCCTTCGACAACAACCTAGTCCCCCCCTGGTTAAGAATTGCCCTGGGGTATATCACGTCAACAGCCCTGCTGGGAGGAGGACTCTTTCTGAACCGCAAGCCCTATAAAATCACCTCCCACACTCTGTGCGGAACAGGCATTGTTGGTCTCTACGCTGTGACGTTTGCAGCACACGGGATCTACCAGTTTGGGCTCTTCAGCCCAGCATTGACCTTTTTCATCAATGCACTCGTGACCTCAGGTGCCATCCTACTTGCTCACCGCTGGGGCACTCAGGTCGTGGCAGCACTGGGCATGCTGGGAGGATTTCTTACTCCCCAACTGCTTGACGTGCCAAGCACCAGTGCGCTTTTTTCCTACATAGCACTGCTTAATATTGGCATCCTTATCATCTCCATCAGGCAGCAATGGTGCTGGATGACATGGGCAACAAGCTTGGGTACTGCCTTCTACCTGACATTCTGGGTCATACAACAGCCACCCCTGTTTCCCTGGGGAACTGCTGCTGCCATCATGCTACCCTTCGGCCTGATATTTATGAGCGCAGAAACATGGAAACAGACTGTCTACCCAAGACAGCATTCCATGAGAATAGCTTTAAAAATACCATCATTCGCCTCCCTTGGCCTGTGTCTGTATGTCATTCAAAACTTCCCGGATATCGAGATGCATGCTGCCTGGATTGCATGCCTGATCCTCAGCATCTACCTCGTTCTGATGTGGCAGTCCTTTAATGACTCCAAAGGCCAGCACTGGGCTAGCATTCAGGCAGGAATCACTTTTCTGGTCCTCAGTGCCTGGGCAAGCCATTACGCTGAACCAGCCATGTCGGTCTGGATCATCGGCGCCTGCCTCCTGTTCGGCCTGATACAGTCTGCCTTTCTTTTCATCCAACTCCATCAAGCACGGTCGACACCTGTCTCTCCATGGAGCCTATGTACTCCGCTGTTGACGCTTTGCATCGTGTGCATCGGTATCTTACAATCCAGTGTATCCTCCTTCGCAACATGGACAGGTGTCATGCTTCTGGACGTCATCTTTCTGTGCCTGGCATTCGCAAGCGGCTCGTTGGCATTGATCCTGGGTACCGTAGCACTGACGATGGGGATCTTCGGAGCTTGGATCCTATCAGTGCCTCCTGGCTTTGATAGCATATCCTCGATGCTCATTTGGATCATGCTTTTCTGCGGCTTGATCATGTTCACCATTCAAAACGCGCCCAGATGGATCGCATCGCTAGGACGGTCCATGCCTGAAAGAACACTCACCGGACTGAAAGCCGTTGACAGCAGAAGAATCGAATCCATGCAATTCTGGGGGCAAGCATACGCCTCCGTGCTTCCTTTTTTTCTGCTCTTGGGAGTTATCGGGCATCTCGAACTTCCCACAACCCACTGGATTATGGTCACATCATGGCTATTGAGCGCCATGGTCTGCTGGAACAGTCGTCAAAGCAGTTGGCTTGCCATGGCTGGACTGCTTTCAAGTCTAGCAGTGCAATACGCCTGGGTAATCCGGGAATGGAACACATCCACCGGTCATGGAATCCTCGCGTGGATAGTGGCACATTATCTTTTGTTTCTCATCAGTCCCTTTGTCATTCGTTTCGAGCAAGATCGTGGCAAGGGTGCGTGGATCACTGCAGCCTTGTCGGGCGTGGGGCACTTCGTGCTTTTGCATATCTGGACAGAAAAAAAATTCGATCTCAGTGCTCCTGGTCTGATCCCATTAGCTTTTGCCTGCGTCACCTTTTTTGTGCTTCGCAATCGCTGGAAAGCAGTCTCACGGGAGATACCAGAACATCGAACCGTCCTTGCATGGTTCGGCGGAGTGACCAGCCTGTTTATAACACTTATTTTCCCGGTTCAGTGGAACCATGAATGGTTGACGATCGGCTGGGCTCTGGAGGGTGCAGCCTTGATTTGGATATACCGTCACATTGCTCATCAAGGACTCATCGCGTGGGGCGTGGCATTATTGGCGTTGAGCTTTGTTCGCCTTGGATTAAACCCATCGATCCTGGATTATTATCCGCGCGGCAACTTTCCTATCCTCAATTGGTATCTATACACCTACGCCCTGGTGATTGGATCCCTGTTGATTGGGGCAAGAACACTTGAATCCTACACCCTCAAGGAAAAGGTGAAAAACCTGCCAGCCTGGCTATACGGAATGGCGGTTTTCCTCACCTTTATCTTGATGAATATTGAGATTGCTGATTTTTTTGCGAAACCAGGGGAAGGTTCGCTCGTATTTGAATTTCGGGGCAATATCGCACGCGACCTGTGTTACAGCGTTGCTTGGTCTATATTTGCCTTTGTACTGATCGCGGTTGGCATTGCCAGGAGACTTGGCGGTGCAAGAAAATTTGGGCTTGGATTGTTCGCATGTACCATTTTCAAGGTCTTCATGCACGATATTTCACATCTTGACCAACTCTACCGGGTTGGAGCCCTGGTAGGCATCGCGGTGGCTACCATGCTGGCTTCATTCCTCTATCAAAAATACTCCAAACGGCTTGAACAGGAGGTGTCTTCCATGAAATCGGAAACCATCGAGTCTCCATAATGTCCTTTTAACTCGAGAACTTTTCCCCTGGAAAACTCAAGGCATGGACTGGGCTGTGCATGACATCGACCCAGGTGTATGGTGAAGGAACGGATCCACACCACGCCAGGCATAAGGGGACACAATCCAATTCCAGAATCTTGAATCTCAAATGAATATCTCAAGAGATGAAAACGTCTAATGGGAGCGTTTGTTCTTATAACATGTTAGGGATAGATCAGGCCGGGCAGCAGTGCCCGGCCTGGTTTCTTAACTTTAACTTTCCAACCGTTCATGCCCAGTCCGTACTGGATCGCAGGATACCCCGCAAATCAGTTTTAAGCTCTGAACTTGAAGTCGGACGCTGTTTGGCTATGTTCTTGGCATGAATTCAAACCGCGAAAAACCCCCGGCCATCGCGTTTATCATGCTGCTTTTTTTCATAGTGGTCGCCATGTTCGCTCTTTTTTATTACCCGACTCAAAAAATCAAAAACAACAGCAGCAACTCAATAAAAAGTGATAAAAATGTTACAGCTGAACGCTTTATAGAGCTGATGAATTCCGGGAAGAACATGCTTGTGCAGGGAAGCAGTGGAGCGGAAAAAGCAGCCGAAAGTTTCCGTCAAGCGTCCATACTCCACCCGGGAGACCTTGATGCTCGGCTCAACCTTGCCAACGCTTACCTTCTCTTGAACCAGACAGAGGAAGTCCTAAAGCAATCAAGCGAGGCCTTGAAACTCAATCAAAATGCTGCTGCTGCCCATTACCTCACGGGCTGCGCGCTGGTGAGGACAGGGCAATTTGAAAAGGCAGTCCAGTCACTACAGGTCGCCAAACAGATCGATCCCACGGTGAATGCCGTCAGTTACCAGTTGGGACGCTCCTACCAAGGCCTTGGACAATGGGAGTCGGCATCGTTGCAATTTGAGGAAGTCATCCAGTTTGATCCACAGCACCCCTCTGCCTTCTACAACCTCAGCCAGACCTACATACGCCTTGAACGCCAAAAGGAAGCGGAACAAATGCTGGAAAGACATCAATCCGTCATCTCCGCGCAACCACTCAGTGCGGATCCATCCACAACCGAAAAGTGTATCTACACGGAACCAATTGCCCCGTTCCAACTTGAGCAACCGGATGCCAACGGCATCAAGGTCTATTTCACCGATGCCACAGAGGCATTCCTCGGCGACAAGGCATCCACTTACCTGGGACCAGCAGGAGTGGTCGATGTGGGACACGATGACCAACTGGACTTACTGGTTCGCGAAAAGGGAAAGGGCTACACAATGCTTATCAAGAGGGCTGGCGTCTTCCAAGCCCATGGATTCCCACTGCCTCTTCTCCCCGAAGCAACCTATTTCCAGTGCCTGATTGGCGACCTGCAACATCAGGGCTCCATGCGTGGGGGACAACAGGAGGATGCCATTCTTCTCACGGACAAAGGAACTCAAGTATTTCAAATTTCCCCCAACGGTATGCTTTCGGATTCATCCCTGTTTACCCAGCTTGCCCCTCTGCAGGCCCTCAAGGGTAGACTGACGGACTTCGATATCACCGGAAAACTGGATCTGCTCAGCATCAACACAACCAATCGTTCATTACTTTACCACCGCAACCAGGGGACATTTTCGTTCACCCATGAAACCAGGCATTCAAGCTTTCCTGCGGATATCGAGGGCGTCAGTGATTTGGTCGTGGCAGACTGGGATGGAGATGATCTTCCCGATCTTTTCATTGCCCGTGAAACCGATACTGCTCAGCTCTATCTCAAGCAACGCGGTGGCTCAATGACGCAAGCTGCCATTTCTGACGATTGGCCAAAGGCGAAGACATTGGCAGTTGCTGATCTAAACAATGATCTGCGAACAGATGTGGCCTTTTTGACTTCTGATGGACTGCAGATAAGACTTCAGGGAGATACCAAGGCTCAGAACATCGATATCGGGAGCACGACTGCAGATTCCGTCCAATGCATCGACTATGACAATGACGGATGGCTGGACATCTTGGTTTATGGAAAAGGTATCTTTCGTGCATGGCGCAACGAGGGTCTCTCGGGATTTGTAGAGAGCACCAGAACACTGGGCCTGGAGCAACTCAAACTGGATAATATTCAATCATTGTCCCGGGGAGATTTCGATGGTGACTGTGATTCTGATCTTTTGCTCACACTGGAGGATCAGACCCTTCGGATCCTTCGCAACGAGGGTGGCAACCGCAACACAATGATGAAAATACGCATGGAGGGAAGCAGATCCAATCCAAGCGGCATTGGCGTTAAGGTGGAGGTCACCACCGGTGGACTCCGCCTGGCGCGAACCCTGCACGAGTTGCCCCTGGAAATTGGACTTGGCAAACGCAAGAAAGTAGATTCCATAGACCCCCACTGGACGGATACCATCACGCAGGTGGATTACGAAATCGAGGATTGCTCCAGCCTGGTTTTATTTGAACTTGAGATGCCTACAGGTTCTTGCCCATATCTTTATGCTTGGAACGGCGAGAAGTATCGCTTTGTGACAGATCTTCTGGGTGCGGCACCGCTTGGCCTGCCGGCAAAGGAGGGAGTTTATATCCCCGCGGATACTGAAGAAATCGTATGGGTAGGAAATGAATCCATATTCCCTCCCAAAAATGGAAACCATATACTGCAGGTTACCGAGGAATTACGTGAGGTGCTTTATCTTGATGAGGCCAAAATGATTATCGTGGATCACCCCACCGGGACAGAAGTGCATTCAACCAGCAAACTCGTGGCCAGGCCGCCCTTCCCTCAACATGGCATACAGACCCTGGGTCATGCTAAGAGCCTTCGCTCCGCCATGCGCAGTGACGGGATGGACTGCACCGAGGCACTTCAAGAAATCGACAAGCACATGGCATCCCCAGTGAACCTGCGTGCCCCTCAGCTTCGTGGCCTGGCCGAGCCCTTCGCACTTGAACTTGATTTTGGCCACGTTGACGGGACCAAACCCTGGGCACTGGTCATGACTGGATGGCTGCATTTTGGTGGTGGCATGTCCAATATCGGAGCCTCTCACGATCCGCAACTCCCCTTCCCTTTTCCAACTTTGGAAAGACTGACATCCAACGGCCAATGGAAAAGCATGCCGATCGAGATTGGCGCTCCGGCAGGCAAGACCAAGACGATTGTGACAGACCTGAATGGACAACTCCCCACAGGGCCTCTTCGACTCAGATTAACCATGTCCTTTGAAATCCACTGGGATCGCATTCAACTCATGCAAACCATGACGAACGCATACACACAGGTGCACACGATTGCTCCTGCCCAAACCGACCTTCACTGGCGTGGGTTCAGTCGTTATCTCGACCAGGCATGGACACAGCCTTTGACACCCGACTATGAAGACATCGACTTTGCCCCGAATTGGCTGATAACCCCCTCGGGATGGTGTACTCGCTATGGAGAAGTGGATCCACTGATTGCCTCGCGCGACAACCAACTGGTCTTGATGAATGGCGGAGACGAACTGACATTGAAATTTGCCACGAATCGCATCCCTGCCAAAGAAAATGGACAGGAACGAGACTTTTTCTTTTTCTCATCTGGATGGGACAAAGATGCCGACTTCCATGTCGCTCAAGGATGGACGGTCGCACCTCTCCCATGGCATGGCATGGATTCTCAGGCATACGGTAACGAACAACGACCAAAGCATCTCAGTGACGATTGGATCCAAAAATATAACAAGAGATGGGTGGGCAGTATGACCCTGCGTCAACAACGCAGCAGCAAGTAACCAATCGCATGCGTGCGACAGCGCAGCGTCATCAATCAAACCATGGAACTTAGCGAAGAACAAATCGAGGCGATCCGCTCAAAGGCAGAAGAAGGTGATCGGGATGCACAATACGAACTCGGATGGCGTCAGGCCATCGGCATGGGAATGGAACTGGATGATGCAGCCGCACTGGTCTGGCTGATCAAATCCGCTGAACAAGGCCACCCCCTGGCCCAGAACAATCTGGGAGCTCGTTATTATTCGGGTGATGGTGTGGAGCAGGATTCCATGAAAGCCTATCTTTGGTTTTATCGAGCTGCGGCCCAGAACGATCGTAAAGCGGCCAAAAACCGCGATGCTGTTTTCCGGCAACTCAAAAGTGAGCAGAAAACCGAGGCACGCAGCATTCTGAAACTTGCTCCCTGAACTTGCTGGCAGTGTTCCGCAGCATGCATACAGATGAAAGGTATTGGAAACTACCCATTACCAAAATGAACAAACGGTGGTGCCATGACCTGTAGATCGAAGGAGACCACTGAAAACTAGAGCAAGCATCCAGACGCGCACCACAAACAGGGTGGTCATGTGACTTAAAACATGGACCCCACTTCTAAAACCCTTTGGATCATCCCATACCAGTCATGCCTCATCGAACCATCATCTCCTTCGGAGAAATTTTGTGGGACCTGCTACCTGAAGGACCATCATTGGGTGGAGCGCCCTGTAATTTTGCTTATCGCATGCACACTTTGGGACACCACAGCGTCATTGTTTCCAAGCTCGGACAAGATACTCTCGGCAAACAAGCCCAGGCATCACTTACCAAATACGGCATGTCGCTGGAAGGCATCCAGCAAGACCCCGACTTCCCGACCGGCACCGTTGAAATCCAATTCGATGTTTGCAACAATCCGGACTACCACATTGTTCCCCACGTCGCCTATGATCACATCAAACCCTCAGATCAACTGCGCGATCTTGCAAGAAAAGCAGATGCCATATGCTTTGGAACACTCGCCCAACGGACCGAATGCTCGCGCAAAACTCTCCAATGGTTACTGGATCAAATGGGACAAGATGCCCTCGTGGTATGCGACATCAATCTACGAAAATCCTGTTACACACGCGCGACAGTGGAAACATCACTGCAACAGGCCCACGTGCTCAAGTTGAGTAATGAAGAAACGGGAACACTGGCTCACTGGTTCGGAATGCCAGAGGACGACCTGACGAAAATGGGAACTGCCATGGTCAAGACATGGAATCTGAGTCATTGCCTGATCACACTTGGATCTGAAGGGGCGCTTGCCTTCAGCGCCGAGGAATCTCCAGTGTATCAACCGGGGTTCTGCATCAACATGAAGGAACCCATCGGGGCGGGTGATGCCTGTACCGCTGGTTTTGTGGATGGAATCCTGAACAACGCGTCTCTGCAGGCAAGCTGCAGGTTGGGCTGTGCCATGGGAGCCCTGGTGGCCACCCAATCAGGTGCCATGGAGCCCGTGGACATGCGCGCCCTGGAACATTTCCTGGAGTCTGCCCCACAGACACATGGTAACTCCCGGTATGGTTTTCTATCCAGTGCATGATACATGCACCAAATTCACCTGTGGCCCGACCATCGACATCTCGAAACTCTCAGTCGATATCCGCACTTGTGTCATTAGCAGTGAAGAGACTAGACTGCCGTGATGCACACTTGGGATCGGGAGAGTTCCACACCCCATGAACCGCATTGAACTGCAATGCTCCTGCGAGTTTTGATCCCTGAACACCACCATGAGCAATCTGACCCATGCTATTCAGGGACGGGACTGGCGGTCCGGTCGCTGGATAGAAGTCACCTTTGACCACGCTACCATCCAGCACGTCCGCCCCACCCAGCCTGACCCACTCAAAGAAAGATGGCTTGCGCCGGGTATGGTAGATCTGCAGATCAATGGATACGGAGGTATCGATTTTCAGCAAGAAGAAACCACGGAAGATGATCTTCTAAAGGCCCTTTCAAGCCTTGCCAGGGACGGTTGTAGCCGATGTTTCCTGACACTCATCACTGCACCATGGGATACCATGATGAAACGGCTCAAACGCATCAAGCGCATACGTGATACCAACCCAATCCTGCGCGCATCCATTGCAGGGTGGCATCTGGAGGGCCCATTCCTATCCGAAACTCCGGGGTATTGCGGTGCCCATCATGTTCCCAGCATGAGTGATCCCAGTATCAAGTTGATTCAGGAATTACGTAACATCACTCTGGATGACCCTGTGCTGCTAACCCTGGCTCCGGAGCGTCCCGGCAGTATGGAGGCGATCAAAGAAGCCGCTCGATCCGGCTTACGTGTCAGTCTGGGACATACCGATGCAAATGCTGCTACACTGGCATGCGCAAGTGATGCGGGTGCCTCCGGGTTCACTCATCTTGGGAACGCCTGCCCACAGCAACTTGACAGGCACGACAATCAACTGTTTCGAGCACTTGATTCGGGTCCATGGTTCACTGGCTTGATCCCGGACAAGATGCATGTTTCACCCACTTTATTCCGCATCCTGCATCGCCTTATCCCGGGTCACAGGATCTACTATACCACCGATGCCATGTCGGGTGCTGGGGCGGAACCGGGCCACTACACCATCGGACATCTTGAACTGGAGATCGGGGAGGACCAGATCGTACATCAACCTGGAAAAACCAATTTTGCAGGATCCGCCCTGAGTCCCCGCGAGGGCATTGAACGTGCAGCCGCCATGCTCGGTGTGAGTTGGCGTGAAGTGTGGCAACATTTTTCGGAGATTCCCGCACGTTGGATGGAACTTCCAACAGGACTCGACCCCGGATCACCCTCCAGTTTCTGCATCATTGAAGCCATGCCAGACACTCCCTTCAACATTCAAACAAACCCGACATGGAAGCCTTGATCATGCGGTTTGGTTTACATCACACAGGGATATCTGCAGGACTTGTTTGCTTCCTTTGTCTATGGAGTCACTTGAGTATCGAGGCTCAACTGGGAAAGCCTCCAAATACCCAGCGCTTACCGAGAAGCAATCTGCTGCTGTTCCGCGCAAGCAACGGCATTCCGGTCACCATAACCCATGCCAAGGAGTGGATCAAACGACGCAAGGAAATCCTCGACGGCATGACTGCCGTGATGGGCGACATGCCTGATGATAACAGCCGATGTAACCTGGACCTCCGAGTGTTGGAGGAAACAGACGTGGGTTCCTACATACGCCAGCGGATCACGTATCAGACAGAACCTGGGTCCAGAACACCAGCCTATCTCTGTATTCCCAAGCGGGCGCTGCAGCCCGGCAGGAAGGTGAAAGCAGCACTCTGTCTGCACCCAACCGATGATCGCGTGGGGCACAAAGTGGTAGTGGGGCTCGGCGGCAGGAGCGGAAGACAATACGCCCACGAACTGGCAGAGAGGGGATGGGTCACCCTTTCCCCTGCTTACCCTCTCTTGGCCAATTATCAACCCGATCTGGCAGCACTCGGCTATGCCAGTGGCACCATGAAGGCAATCTGGGATAATCGAAGAGGACTGGACTTGCTCGCTTCCATGCCCGAAGTCGATGCATCGGGTTTTGCGGCCATTGGGCACTCTCTGGGTGGCCATAATGCTATCTATACAGCTGTGCTCGATGAACGCCTGCAGGTAGTTGCCTCCAGCTATTCCTAGAATTATTACGATTACGATGCCGCGAATTACGAAAAAGTCGGAAAGGCGGATTGCTTGGAACAGGATGTCTCCGATTCCGGGGTAGGAGAACACTCTCTCCACAAGGACCTGACCGGTGACGATGGTCCCCAAGACGAGGGCGAGACCGGTTACTTGCGGAAGTAGGGCATTACGAACTGCGTATCTCATGAAAATACGGGAGCCCTTCAGTCCTTTGGCATCCGCCTGAATCATGTAGTCCT
>JAAZXX010000279.1 GCA_014239995.1 Verrucomicrobiia bacterium | reverse complement strand
ATAGGAGAGGAAAACATTCGGCCCAAGTCTGTCGCAAGGGAAATGGTGGAGTCGTTTCTCTCCTTTGACGACTACATCCGCAGCTACCAACTCCAGAAGGTCGAGGGATTACTCCTTCGTTACGTGACGGAGGTTTACAAAGTCTTAACCCAGACCGTACCCGAAACATTGCACACGCCTGAAGTACGTGAGGCGTGTCTGTTCCTGGAACTAATGATCCGGCAAACAGATTCCAGTCTTCTGGATGAGTGGGAGCGCATGCGTGATCCCAAGGAGGACACGAAACCCCTTCTACCAAGACAGGAGGAACTCCCAACGAAAAACGAAACAAGCCATCACCTTGACCCGATTAAAAACCGAAAGGCCTTCATGATCGTGCTTCGAAACCAGACCTTTGCCATTGTCAGGCACTTTGCCATGGAACAACTTGAAGCAGTGGCAGAACGATTGGTCGACTTTTCAAACCAGGAAAATCAGGAATGGTCTGTTCCACGTCTTGAGGACGCAATGGGTCCTTATTTCGAAGAGTATGACCACATACGCCTTGACGCTGATGCCCGCGACCCCAGGTGGTTCAAGGTTGAAAAGGAAACCACCACGCATTGGCAGGTGAGGCAGACCCTTCTCGATCCTGAGGAGGATGGAGCCTGGTTTCTTTCTTTTGAAGTGGACCTGTCGACCTCCTCCACCGTGGCGAGACCAGTCATGCGCATGACTGGCATTCATGGCGGCTAATTGGATGGAATGGGAGTCTGAACCACCAGAAGGACTTACCTCTGTCGTTCTAAAGGATTGCACCCTTTTCGCACCCGTGGGATAAAGGGCATACACAAGATTGATTCAGTCCATGATCACCATCACTCAACCCCAATCCTTTTGGAACCCTCTCTGCACATGGATTTGTACCATCGTGACTCTGACATTAAATGCACAGGACAGGGCTCCGAGGCCCCTCCCGGGCACCGCCGCCCTTACCATGCAGGGTGACATTGCCTCGACACTCGTAGATGGTGTCGACCGTTTTCTACTGAATAAACTCACGTCCTCCGTGCAGGACCGCGCCAACCACTGGTCGAGGGATTTCTCAAGCATGAAGGCGTATGAAGATTCAGTCGATGCGCAGCGTAAGCAACTGAGCAGCCTTCTTGGACTGATTGACCAACGGGTTACCTTTGAACATCCCACATTGTCCATAGGCATGGATGAACCCTCAGTCATCTTCATGGAGACCGAAACATTCAGGGCCTACAGGATCCAGTGGCCGGTGATTGGGGAAGCCATGGCAGAAGGACTGATGCTGGTCCCAAAGCTTTTGACAGTTCGTCATACAGGGATTCCCATCGAACCAGAGTTTGCAAATCGTTACAAAGAAAGGGTTCTTCATGATACCCATGCCTCCATCGCCCATGTGATTGCCGTTCCAGACGCGAACCAGACACCCGAGCAACTCGCGGGTCTGGCCCCTGGCATCGCAAGCGCATCCCAGTTCGGCCGTCGATTGGCTGAATCCGGTTGTCGGGTCATCATACCTGCTCTGATTTCCAGAGACATGAAGCGACGCCAGTCCTCATACGGAGGATGGGGTTCAGAACTCACCCATCGGGAATACCTGTATCGATCGGCCTACGCCATGGGACGACATGTCCTCAGTTATGAAATGCAGTCCATCATGAGCCTCGTGGACTGGATGGAGTCACATCAGGGAGCCCAAGCTCGCAACATCGGTATCATGGGCTATGGCGAAGGTGCCATGCTGGCACTTTACACGGGAGCAGTTGATCAACGCATTGAAGCAGTCTGCGTCAGTGGTTATTTCGAACCGCGCGAACAGGTGTGGTCCCAACCCATTTCACGTAATGTCTTTGGGCTTCTGAAGACTTTTGGAGACGCGGAACTAGCCACTCTGATCGCCCCAAGGCAACTTGTTGTCGAAGCCGCAGCAGGTCCTTCCCTTACCCTGCCAGGAAAAGGCGGTGCACCTGCCCTGCTGGAAGGACCCGACCCCGGACAAACCTTGCTGGAAGTGGAACGCGCTCGGCAATTGCTGGCAGGATTCCCAGGGGAAATCCCCATCCGCCTCATCCTTGGAAGCGGCCTTCCCTTTGGCAGTACCCCTGCGTTGGAGAGCTTTCTCGGAGCCCTTCACCCGGGACTTGCACCAGCGTCCCCAAGTCCCATCACACCACCGATTCCTGACAAGGCCTACGCAGAGGCTAGACAGGATCGTTTGATCCGTGGTTGGGACAGACACACCCAGCATTTACTTCAACAGAGTCCTTACGTGAGGAAAACGTTCATGAAGGACATGAAAACAGATTCCCTTGAGAACTTTGAACAATCCACCGAACCCTACAGGGCCTATTTCAGGGATAAGGTTATTGGTCATTTTGAGGATTCCATGATGCCCTTCAACGCACGATCGCGGCAAAGCTATCGAGGCAGCAACTGGACAGGTTACGAGATCGTCATGGATGTTTTCCCTGAAGTCATTGCCTACGGCATTCTCTGCATTCCAGACGGTCTGGAGGAAAATGAAAAACGTCCAGTGGTCGTGTGCCAACACGGACTGGAGGGACGACCACAGAACATCATCCAGGGAGATCACGATGCCTATCATGATTATGCATCCAAGCTCGCGGAAAGAGGGTTCATCACCTTCTCGCCACAGAACCTTTATATCTTTCAGGATCGTTTTCGTACTCTCCAGCGCAAGGCCTATCCGCTGGGAAAAACCCTTTTCTCCATTATCACCCCCCAGCATCAACAAATCATTAACTGGCTCAAGACACAGCCACATGTTGATCCCAATAAGATTGCCTTTTACGGATTATCCTATGGGGGCAAGACAGCCATGCGAGTCCCTGCGCTGCTGACCGACTACTGTCTCTCGATCTGTTCAGCGGATTTCAATGATTGGGTATGGAAAAACGCCTCCACCCTGAGTCCCTATAGCTACGTATGGTCTGGGGAATACGAGATCTTTGAATTCAACCTTGGGGGCACCTTCAATTACTCGGAAATGGCAAGTCTGATTGCGCCACGTCCCTTCATGGTTGAGCGTGGTCATTTTGACGGTGTCGCACCCGATGAACGCGTGGCCCTTGAATTCGCAAAAGTAAGGAACCTCTACCAGGCAAGACTTGGTATCGGGGAACGATGTGAAATCGAGTGGTTTACAGGCCCTCATACCATCAATGGCCAAGGAACTTTTGATTTCCTACACAAACACCTGAATTGGCCTGCCCCCGAAAACCACTCACCCTGATCAAGGCACTTTCTTTCGCCCCACCAACCCGGGGTCATTTCCACCAGCCGTAAAAGGGCTCCTACAGGAGATCCTTGGGAATCTGGTTCAGGGTGTAATAAGCCGATGGATTCCACAAGGGATTCCCAGCCTTTGAGCGTATTCCCTGGAGTTTAAGCTCGTGCACATGCCCGACCTGCAAGTGGTCGAGCTTAATGCGGGCCCTGAGCCCATCTTGACTGACGGTAACGGACTGGATCCTTGGGGTCGTTTGATCCACCTCAGGACTCCCATAACCGCTTTGATAAATGTAAGTGTAGGTCTCTATGGTATAGGATGCTGGATCTGAGGCTGTTTCAAAGTCCACCGGTTTGGTAAAGGACAATTCAAATCCGTCCATGCGGGCACGCATCGTATGCACTTCAAACGGAGTCTCACCCATCCATAAAGTCCGCTGCAGGGCAAATGGTTTTCCGCCTCTTGCTCCCCATCCTCGATCAGTGCCCCCTACAAACAGGGAACCGTCGGGAGCAAACTCCAGCGAAAGATTTCCGGAGTCATATCCCTTCAAAAATGGATAGCAAGCCCCCTGATACACGCCGTTGACCATTTCCAGATCCACCCGCATCACGGTGCTGTGTGTTTGGTCGCAGACAAGCATCTGACCCTCGAATGGACCAAACTTTCCACGGGTCTCATCACATACAATACCACTGGCAGATTGCCCCATTTTCTGATAGGGAAAATACACGGCAGTAGGCACCAGCTCTGGAATCTTGGAAGCCTCAAAATGCATACGACTGCCACTGACAGGATCCAGGGGGCGGGGACCGAGCGTGTCGGTTTTCGTATACCATCGGTTGCCTGTGGGATTTCCCATGAACCCTCCCGGTTTCAGGTGCTTCAAACCACAGGTACCATTCCACACACCTTGGTTGTCAGTGTAAAAGACATCTCCAAGGGCATTCATGCCGATTCCCCCGGGAGAGCGAATTCCACTGCAGGTAGGGATCATTTTTCCTTCTGGGGTCACACGAAGGCACCATCCCCGGTAATCGGTCTCACTGGTGAAGGAACCCGTCAGGCAAAGTACAATCCATATATTCCCTTCCCCATCAAATTTGGAACTGAAGGCATATTCGTGGTAGTCACCAGTGATGCCCCAGTCATCATTGACCGTCTCAAACACGTCTGCCCGCCCGTCATGATCTTCATCCTTCATGCGGGTGAGTTCGCATCGCTGGACGCAATAAAGCCAGTCATCCTTGAGAGCCATACCGAGCACCTCGTGTAATCCACTGGCATACTGCTGGAATCGAACGTCGGAGGGACGCTCTGCAAGTGCGTTCTCAACCAGGTAAATGTCACCAAGACGTGTGGATACAGCCAAGGTGTCATCTCCAAGCCATTGCATGGAACCCGCTTCAAGCACCACCCCATCCGGCACTGGGAGGGTAAGCGTTTTATAATAAGCAGGAAGGTCTGCCGCTCGGGACAGCAAGAGGCTGCCTAGAAGGATACCAAAGGATACCCAACAACGCGCAGCCTTCAAATGTTTCGAATGCGATTCCACTGTCTGAGGTGTCATAGATTGACTTTCAACTGCCTGGGGGGGTGCTTTTTACCAATAAATCTCCTGGATGAGGCGAAACTTTCCATGCGAGAGTTCCACAGGCAAGAGAAGTTCCATACCTTTTTCCTCTTCGCGTATCACGGGTTTTTCTTGCCCCGAACTTTCAAAACGCATACGTAATTTTTGATCGATGACATAACTCCCATCCGCATCCTCAAGGATGCTTTTACCCTCAGCCACACGCATCCACAGGTTCACATAATGGGCCTTGGAGTTAAAATTCAGATAGCGCCGAAAGAAAGCGTCCAGCTCTCCCGGGATGGCTATGGAATAGTCTTCTACGTCCATGGCAAGGAATTGATAGTGAAATTTGGGGCGACGTTTGCCGTCAAGCCAGTAGCCCTTGAATGCATACCCAGCTTCCTTACCGGCCAGTTTGGGCCATTCGGTATTGTGCGGGTCCACGGAAAAAGCAAAGGGAGGACCCTCAGGAAAGCTCACCCTATTGTGCCCAAGAGGCGGTTCAAACCCCACACCCCTTCCATTGCTGTGACGCGCCCCGTCGATAAAGGGGCCTTGCCAGACCATGGCCAGACGCATGTGGTTGGCATCAAAAGCAAGGTTTGCTTTTTCCGGGTAACCGACACCAATGGCCTGATTCAGGGACAGAAAGAAATTATCGCCGATGGGGAGGCTGTCCTATACCGAAACTTCATCGAAGGAGCCGGGGCACGGGCCATTGGTGTCGGTTACCC
>JAAZXX010000278.1 GCA_014239995.1 Verrucomicrobiia bacterium | reverse complement strand
GTGGAAATGTAGATCAGATCACTACTGAGATGATCGTGATTGGGGCCAAGCTGGTGCTGCAGACTTCCGGCGGTGCCTTGGGGGATCTACCGGGATACGACACGGGAGCAGACACCCCCCAGGCGTTCGATGTGAGGCAGATGTTTGTGGATTGGGACCCTTCCAGTGCATTCGGCGAGGTGGGGCTGAATGAAATCGATGGCTCCATCGGACCGGTAGTGGGTCGTTTTTACGGGATGGGTGAATGGGCAAGGGCTACCGTTGATGTCACGCGCGTTCTCAACAACTGGAAGGCTGGCCAAAAGAATTTTGGATTCAATGTGACGCCTGCTGAAGGAAGTACGAATGGTTGGCAAATTTTCTTCCCCGGAACCGTCCTGGAGGAGTTCCGGCCCAAGCTGCGTGTGTTGGCCGTGCGGGTTCCTGGCCTGCCGACGGCTGTTGCAAAGGTAAACAAGGCCTCCGGCCAGGCTCCCCTGGAAGTCTCTCTGGATGCTTCCGAATCCTCCGCCGCCAATGGTGGAACGTTGGCCTATCACTGGGATCTTGGGGATGGCACCACAATGGAGGGGGTCTCGCTGAGGCATGTCTTTGCCGCCGGTGTCTACGATGTGCTTCTTACGGTGACCGATTCGGAAGGTAATCAGGCTCGTTCGATTGTTGCCGTGACCGCCATGGCTCCCCCGATCGCAGAGTTTTCCGCTGTGAGACTCGAGGGGTTGGAACCCTTTCACCTGGTGGCCGATGCCTCGTCATCCTTTGATCCTGACGGCGGTAGCGTGCAGATCGAATGGGATTTTGGTGATGGAGCTACGGCAAGCGGTATCCTGGGAGACCATATTTATCGCCAGGGCGGTGATTTTGAAATTACCCTGAGCGTGATCGATGACGAGGGATTTCTGAGCAAGTCTACCCGTTCCATCACGGTCTGGGAGACCAGCATGGAACAGCTTCGATTCCAGCAGGGACTGGATGGCTACATGGGCACGGTTCAACAGGCCGTGCGTGCCGATGGTACGATCGACCTTGGTCAGGATGTTGAGGTATACTTCCTGGATGGACATCCACAGAATTCCAACCAGGCGGCCAATGATGCGGTTGACCTGATTCGTTTTGATGACATGGTCGGGGATGCTCCGAATCAAATACCGGCGAATGCCACCGTGATCAGGGCAAGTCTGATCTTTCATACGGGCTCGAGTCCTGTCGCGGATGCTGATGGACCGTATGTGATCGGTTTTTTGACCCAATCGTTTGATGAAACCACCGATTATGAGGCTTTCGACACCGGCTCGGGTGTGCCAGGGGAAAGGGGACCACGGGGGGGGCTTGAGCCAAGGTATTTGGCTGGGTATGCCCAAATAGCTCTGCTTGAAGTGGTCTCAGCTGATGTGACGCCTTATGTTCAGCGCTGGGTGAACGGGGAGATCAACCATGGTATGGCTGTTTTCACGGATGACACCTCGAATGGTTGGCAGATTCGAACCATTGGAAACAAGCAACCCGCTTTCCGGCCTGCGCTCGAGGTGGTCTACACCACAGGGGAAGTGAAAACACGCGAATGGAAACCTTCGCAGTCCATCATCGCTGCCAAGGATCCCGGCATGAATACACAGGCTGGGTCTTTTCTGGATGGCGGCGGCGAGGCTGACTATAAGGAGGCCCTTTTGCTTTTTACTGACTTGATGGGCGAGGCAGGTGACCGCATCGGTTCAGACGATCGCATTCTGATGGCCAAACTCGTCCTGGAAACCGGAGGCATACCGGATACCTTCAACAGCGCGGACTCCGATGGTGCCTATTCAGTGCATCAGATGCTGGTTCCATGGACTTCTGAGAGCACCTATGGCTTGGCCGGGGTTTCCATCGAAACAGGCCAAGTTTCCGAGGCCTTCACTTCTTTTCTGGGCATGGGCGAGAACAGTCGAGCGTTGGCCGATGTGACGGAGATTGTCAACCGTTGGCAGGCCGGGGAGAACAATCACGGGTTCAACATCAAGCCGCAGCATACTGATGACTGGGAGATTTGGTGGCCGGGGGATGGTCCATCGGAATTAGTGCCACACCTTGTCGTTCATACCGAGAAGGCATTGCCGCAACCCGAACACCAGACGGTGATGGTGGGAGCATTCAGGATCACCAATGTAGCCATGACCGAGCCCCGGCTTTTGAGTCTTTCCTTTGAGTCCGTGTCTGGCCTGACTTATCGTCTGGAGATCAGCCAGGATCTGGACCAGTGGAATACGGCACAGGATGTGATGGCTTTGCAGGACGGAACAACGACTGTCACGCTGCCCGTGGAGACGGTTCAGCAACGGTTCTTCCGACTGCGCGTGATCAATCCATAAGCTTGCTCGGAGGTTTTTTTCGTTGAAAGCTTCGGGCATAGTGCTTGACGCTTGGATGTCTCAAATAAATGGCCATCCAAACGCTGGACGTGGTGAGGAAATGGGTGCCCTTGGGATATTCCCCACGAAGACAACCTTTTCAAACTGGATCATCTGCACGCCAGAGCCAAGGAGCAGAATCAACATGAACCAGTTAAACCAATTGAATGCGTCTTCATGTTTGTGTCCACAATGAGGGTAAGCTGTAACAGGCAGATCAAAGCATGTCTTCAAAGGTTTGAAAAACTGCCTATTCCATCGGAAATTTTTCCACAAACCTTGCGAAGACCCGGTATTTCCTCGTCGTGAAGTTCCGGATGGATGTCACTTATAAGTATCGGGTAGATCATCCAGGGACAAATGGACTTTTCAAGTCCTGTCAACCGTTACTGGAAAAGCGATCAAACCAAACACCCATGGCGTTCAAGTGGTGGAGTGAACTGGGTTCGTTTCTTTCAGTTCTTAATCCTTCAGTGGCATTGACTCCGTGTCTGCGGAGGAGGTTTCTCAGTTGGAAGCGTTTTTCACAAACTTGAAATAGTCGATATCACCAATGCTGCCTGACTGGCCTTGCGCAAGCATCACCACTCGAATGACGTGTTGCCCCTTCACCAGCTTCACGCCTGTGCACTTGATGAGTTTCAGTTTATCCCATCCACCTGTATCCGGAATATGTATGGGTTCGCAAAGTGCCTTACCCTTGATTTCCAGAACAAACAGTCCACCGTTCTTTTTAGACGCCACCGGCATCTCGATGGTGTAGGTGCCCGACTCTTTGACATTCACGGTGTAATTGAGCCACTCGCCCTTGCGCGTCCAACCTATGCCATGGCCATTTGATGCATCCGGGCGCTTCTCAATATCCACCTGTGTCACTTCACGGTAGTCAGCCCCGAGGTTTTTTTCATCCACATCATGATAGGCTTCCCCGGGAGGCCCTTCATCATAATGTTCGGCCTCAATCTTGCCGGGAATCTGATGAAACTTATTCTTGTAGGGGCTCGAGTCGGCCTGAATGGATCCTGCCAAGAATAGAGCTGCAATCGTGATGGGTATGTGTTTCATCTGATTGTCTTACACTAAAATATTAAATATTGGAAGTTGAGTCACTGCTCTGGTTCAACGGGATAGTTGAACGGTGCATCAATCACTCACACGGGCGTAACCCGCACAAGACTTGAAATCTTGTGAGGGTGGCGCTCAGTCGAACCCTTGCGTGTGTGTGGCTAACCACCACCACATCCTCCGCCGCAACCACCACCACAACTGCTACCGCATCCTCCGCCACCCCTGCGGCCAAACCCGCCACCAAAAATTCCATAATCAGCTCGCAATTTCCACGCTCCGGTGCACGCAGCCCCGATAACAAGTAACAAAGGCACGCCATAAAACAACCATATTGGACGTGTGTTGAGGATATAAAAAAATGCCGTGAGGCCAACAAGGAGGACTAAACAAAAAATCAATATTTTGAGGGTCGAAATGACAAAGGTGTTCAGTGCTGACATAAATTTTTCATATAAACTTCAGGGCATCTGAAATTGGAACCACACACATGAAAAATAACCCACCAGCTCGATGCCTTTTTGTCCATTACAAACCGTAAGCGATTCTGGAATGCCGATTAGCATCCTCCAGCCCCAATGCTGTCAGAACGCACCAGTGGTGCATGTCTATCCTCACCTGAGACAGGGGCAACGGATGGCAACACTGTTTCCAAAATCACCAAAAAATTGTGTGTGGTCTGATATATATCAAGGGGGTGGCATACCCCGCAGTGGGGCGTAGAGCAATACACGGAGGGGGTGGTGGACCGTTCAAATGCCACGGATGCTATCGATCACCATGGACATGGGTGAATGTGTTGTTACCGGAGGTTGTTACTGAAAGATTGGAAGTAATCTGGAATGTTTTAAACAATTTAACTGAAGATACTTGGAAAATGGTGGAGCCATGGGGAGTCGAACCCCAGACCTTCTCATTGCGAACGAGATGCTCTACCAACTGAGCTATGACCCCAAAAATTCCTTACAAACCTTGTTGCTACTGCCGTAACGTGGGTGAAACGGGCTTCGTGGCACGTTTTGTGGCATAGTTGATCCTGCCTCCCCAATGACAACAGTCGTCGGTAGAAAACTACAGGCTCAAACTCGTCTTGAGCAAATAAAAAATAACGTTTGTCTCAAGTAGGCAATTTGAAAAAATCACCAGAAAGATCGGACTTGTCGCGCTGTGTTGGGTAAGAAACAGAACGGGAAACGAGACTATCGTCTATTAGGTGAGGACTATCCCACTGCCGTTCAGTTCAAGGAACTGTGGAACGCGCATGTTGGTTTTGGAAATATTGTTCATGCAAACGGTCCGACCACTCATAATGCATTGAGAACCGCTTTAGCTTCAGAGATGTTGAAACAAACGCCGTTTGATATTCTTAATGCTGTGGAATTTTTTTTGAACACGTACTGCCTCGCAATGGTAAGATCACCATTAAGGAAGCTCTTGAGGTTTTCATTGGCAGACAAAAGGATGCTGGGAATAGAGAAACATCATACTCACGGGATCACAGCAACTTCAGGACATGCTACAAACCCAGCGAAAACCACTTTGGAGGGCAGTTGCTTTTAACTATTAAAAAGGTTGAAGCTTAATTCAACAATCGGAGGGGGGAAGTGGGGGAGCAAAAGCACAAATCACTCAGTTGAAAAATTGTGTTAAGCAAATTCGTAATGCTCATTTCACTTTATTGAGGCAAATTAGTCCTACAAAGGGGTTGTCCCCTCTAAAACTTCGAGATCTACTTTGCTTTGTATTCGTCAAACCATTCCTTGGCTAACCTCTGAGCTTGAGCGACTTGGTCGGATGACATCTTCTCCGATACCGATTCCCTATATTTTGATCCTAATTCTTCTCCGTTTGCTGAGGCTAGATTATACCAAGCATGCGCCGAGACGTAATCTTTCATGACTCCGTTACCATCCTGGAATGCCACTCCCAAACTCCATTGAGCAGGGGCACATCCCTGTTCGGCAGCTTTGGTAAGCCACGGAACTGCCTTTTTGTAATCTTTAATGACTCCGTTACCGTAATAGTATGCTTTTCCTAAATTTAATTGAGCATTCGCATCCCCCTGTTCGGCAGCTTTGGCATACCACTTAACGGACTCGTCGTAATCTTGGTCCACTCCCTTACCGTAATAGTAT
>JAAZXX010000277.1 GCA_014239995.1 Verrucomicrobiia bacterium | reverse complement strand
TCCAAGGCGGGATGCGGGCGGCTTTTCCAGCACTGTCTTTGCCAATGATGCCATACGCTTTATAGAAGAGGCTGGCAGCGAGAAACCTTTCTTTCTTTATGTAGCTTTCATGGCTCCTCACGATCCCCGGAATCCACCAGAAGCCTATCGGCGCATGTATTACAACAATCGGCCTCCCCTGCCGGCGAATTTCCTTCCACAGCATCCGTTTCAAAACGCACCCCAGGCCACCTCAGGAAGAGATGAGGGACTCGCAGCATGGCCAAGGTCGCGTGAGACAGTGGGTGAGCAACTCTGCGAATACTACGGTTTGGTGACACACTTGGACAGGGAGGTGGGTCGCATCCTCGAAGCACTCGACAAAAGTCCGCATGCAGCAAATACCCTTGTTGTCTACACAGCGGACCATGGGCTGGCGATGGGCAGCCATGGTTTACTCGGCAAACAGAACGTCTATGAGCAGAGCATGCGCTCTCCACTGATCCTGAGGGGGCCAGGCATCCCTCACGGGCAATCCAGTCAGGCACTCACTTACATGCACGACCTTTATGCCACTGTTTGCCATGCTGCCAATGTCACCCCCCCGGAGCACGTGGATGCAGAAAACCTGACACCGATCATACAGCAGAAGGTTACCAGCGTTCGCGCATCCCTTTTTCTTCCCTTCCAGGACAATCAACGATCCGTACGTAATGCCAGATGGAAATTGCATGTCTATCCCAGGATCCATCATCAGCTTTTATTTGACCTGGAATCCGACCCGCATGAAATGCATGACCTGGCGACCGATCCAGCCCATCAGGATGTCCTCGCTCAAATGCGGACACTCATGGATGCATGGCGGAAGCGATGGGGTGATCCCTATCCCCTGCACGTTGCGAACCCTTCCCCGAAAACACCCCATTATGACAACAGCCAGCGCAGGCTTGATATATGGCAACCCCAGTGGATTCGGGACAAGTATTTCAACGGCAGAAACGATCCCAATCATGGAAATCACCGGTCAGCCCCTTTGAAACCATCCAAGTAAAGGAAGCACAAACTGTGTCATGGGTCCCCATGGAGCGATGGCCTTGCAAGCCATGATCCCCCCTCGACAGCAGACCCGTCAAGGGGGGCTGGGATTGGTCAGAGATATCATTCATCACCTCCGGGCCCGGGGGATGCAATTAAAGCCCATCAAGCCAGTCGAGAGGGAAGCTGGTGATCTGCGTGCCGTTCAACCTCCGGACCAGCGGTCTCCCGCACTGTGTCCAAGGAGCACTCGCTTGCCGACAAAACTCATCGCAGTGTAGCAATACCAGCCGACAGGATCATCTTCCAGCACCCGGCTCGCGATCCATCCGCGCGGAAACCCCTCAAAACCGACTGACTGCAAAACCAGGTCCTGCCACGATCCTCTGAAAGATAACACATCAACAAACCTTGCCAGTCGGCCTGGGCTTACTCCGGAATATGGTGCAGGGCCACTGGACAAATCAATCGTCTACCCTTCAACTGAATGAGACGGTCGTTATTGAGCACATTTGCCCCATGTCTTGGTTTCATCGATTGGAATACGGATAATGGGACGACGGTCCTTGAGTGAGTTTTTCCTGGGGTAGCACAGTGCAATATGGTCATTTTCAAGGCGCGGTAACGAAACGGACATAAGATGATATCCCCCCCTCATTGGGCAGAATGACCTACCCCTGGGCAGACCCTGTCAGTCCACCATCCAAAGAAGTAAGGCTGGCGAGGTGAGCTGAGGCGTGATCCCCTGCGCCTCATCGGTAAAATGGGTGTATACAAACAAGACACCTCCATCCTTCAGCTCGATAAAATCACCCTCTATGTTTCTTGGATTTCCCGGGCCAGGGATCCATAGGCTTTCCTTGTTTACAACTGAGATCTGTTTCATGCGACAGGAATCCACGTCCTGTGCCTGCGCCAGGCAGAAGCTTGTATTGACTGCCGCAAGGGCGCAACAAACCATGAGAAAAACACTTCCATTCATGTGCATCGAAAATCCAGTTGAATAACCCGACAAGTGAAGGAGATCACGTTCACCAACCCGCTACCCTGAGTTTGATATCTTCAGCCCGCCGCTTGGGAACACCTTTTCAAGGCACTTTGTTTGCTTCAAGCATGAAAGAAAACCGTGCCCGCCATTTAAAAACCTCAGGGAGCCAGGGGTGTTCCTCCCCTTCTGACTAGGGTTTATCGGGAGGTAAAGTGTCCCTTCCTGTACCCGAAAACCATTCATTGCTGGGTCGAACGGACTGGACAGAGGCGTCCATGAACATCCCATCAGAAGATCTCACATATCCGAACTGCTCGGGGCTTCTCGTTTCACCATGACCATCCGTAAAAATGGCGACCGCATTTCCCAAATGACGCGGATCCACTGCGGTCCTCGGACTGCCTGCATCCCCTGTTCCTCGGTCAGACCGTGAAACTAAGCGAGGTGGGTCCAGAGTCCAACCATGGTTTCCAAGCTCCACATACGCCTTACCGTTGTTGTTGTAGGGAAGACGTTCGACGTCAGGATACCCTGCCGCTGTTCCCATCGAATCTGCCGCCATGACCGTGGCGGAAGGCATCCGGATGGTCGATAATTTCACGGGAAAATGATGAAACTGATCATTGGAACGCCGCGCGTTCCCTAAAAACTGATGATTGTAGCCGTATGCGCCTCCTCTTTCATCCGTCCATTGTGGCACACTGGGGCAGACATAAACCTTGCTGTCATAATCCTGACGATCGTCCCTCAGGCTGGGCTGGGTGAAAGCGTGCACTCCAACGTAATTACCCATCGTAGCAATCCACCGCGGACGATACTTCAGCCCGTTACCCACCTCATACCAATTGGCAGGGTTACCACTCCCTCCCTTCAATTTTGCCATGCGCCCGGGCACCATGATGCCGCCGGATGCATCCGCATACAATTGCCATCCAAGGCTCAACTGACGGAGGTTTGAAAGACATGCAATCCCCTTGACCTTGGCCTTGGCCATGCCGAGAACAGGTAATAAAAGTGAAGCAAGGATGGCAATCATGGCAATGACCACCAAAAGCTCAATCAATGTAAAACCATATTGTTTTCCTTGATACGGAAGCACTTTTTTCATTTCACATTCAATACCATCGATTTCAGCAAACAGTTCGCAGACTTTGAGAGATCAATCATGGGCCTGATCCTGCCTCACTGAAATTCCAGAGGATCAGCATATTCGAAAATCATGGCATCTCGGACTTAAACTCGGGCTCCCTGGCAGGCTGCACTTTCCATGCGCTGAATTTCCCTTCGAATGATGCGAGATCAAAATCACCCAGATCCAAGACAAGGATTTGCCTGGCAGGTATGGACATTTCCCCATACACCATGGACCGTCCGTGCAGACGTTCCTCCTTGAAGTGGGTAGGTTCAAAGATCAGCACCGAACCATCCACCAACTCCACACGCACCGTTCCTTTCTCCATCGGCAGCTTCGGTGAGGGCAGGGATGGAAGCCCATCAAATGCGGCAGGATTCCCCACCTCGACCACCAGATCCACCCGTTCCATTGGAATCAAGTGTTCTCGCAGCTTGGATTCAAAACGAACCCCCTGGGCTCCAATCGATATTAATCGACCACGCAGCATGTCTCCGTTAATGGCAACGATGATGTGGCTCGGCGGATGATTCCGGCTAAATCTTGGAACCGTCAGGGCACGCTCCAGCTGGACGGAATCCAAGACCTGCTCCGAGGAGGCCTTGTCCCGCTTGCTCCTGGATCGCCTGGGCGCATTCAACTCGACGGCCTTGAAATGGGTGGAGGCTATGGTACGAGCCTGGATGTAGGGGGATTCAAAGCCAAGGTCTGTGCCATCATAGGATTGCAGCATGCACGGGATCACCTCACCATTGCCAAGGTGGATCACGGCTGAATATTTTTCAGAATCATAGGACACGTCCTCGGTGAGCCCAAGAGGCCCACGTTCAATGCGTGCCAAAGCCAATCCGGAGAGGCGGAGAGGTTTTTCCGATCCAGCCGGACTCCACCCGAGCGGGCCGTCCATCAGGCCAAAGGCCAAACGACCGCGCAGACCACCCTCCGGCAAGTCCAATGTATCCTGATACTGACTGGGAGGGTTGGACAGGGAGGGAGACGCATTGAACCGCAAGCGGGTCGCACCTTCAAGGGAACAGAAAAGCGGTTGCTCCGTGAACTGGGTCTGCAGCATGACTTGTTCCTGTCGGAGGGAAACCAAACGGCCATGAATGATGCCCCCGTCTGCATAGGCCAGTGTCACCTCTCCCATATCGGCCTGCAAACGGGCCTCCGGATGGGTGAGGCGATCCACATTCTTCAGATCCACCTCGACTCGCTTGCCCTCCTGATCAAGCACCTCCGCCATGTCATCTTCCAGGATCAAATGTCCGTAATGCATCCCCCCACCCACCATGTGCACACGCGGACGCACGGCATCAGTGGAAACTGGATGATGCTGCTCTGCCCCCTGATAAACGCTGATTCGCCTTACGGTGAGATCTTCTCCACGGTTGCGCAGGAAGATGCCTGAGGGTCCTGCCTTGAAATCCATGTTCTGGAGATGCACCAGCTGTCGCCCGGCCAAGTCATGGATCTTGATGGTGCGGGAAAGATGATCGAAACTCATGCGAATCCTGAACTCCTTCTGCCCCTCCTCAAGGGTCATGACCGGTTCAAAGAGCGAGTCACCTACAAGGACCAGTTCATTTTCCCAGGTCTCCAGCCGCAGGGCATCTTCTGCCTCGGCCCGATGTTCATTCCTTCCCAGGCCCATCAGGAAGCGGGGGGAACCTTCCGAGAAAAGCTCGACGTCCATGTGGAATGACTGGGGCAAGACCAACTTACTAAAAATCCCCGTCCGATTGAGCCGTGTGGTAGGATGTCCGCCCACACCCTGCTGCCATCCCCACTGCCGGTTCGTTCCCACCAGTGATTTGTTCTTGAATCCAGGACCGGTCCACCAGACGCGCAGGTCTCCTATTCCCGGGCCATGCACATATTCCACGCGCAGGACATGCGTCCCGGCCTCAAGGTTGGCCGTCTGGTTGCGCAGTTTCCCGTTCCCAGCGCTCACGAGCAACTCTCCATCCAGCCATAGACGCATGCGCTCTTCGCCCGCAGAGACGTGGAAGGCATACTCGGCACTCTCCGGGACATCCAGTCCCCCTTCAAAAAAGAGCGTGTAATGATCCTTGAGGCCCGCCAGTCCTGTGTCGAAATAACTTGATGCAAGGCGGCCTTCCACGCGGGGTGTCACGGACATCAGATCCGGAAAGGGACCCTCAAGCCATGCGGGCTGTGTGTCATAAACCCGGTAGACCAGATGATTGACCGGGCCACCCAGTGCCAGATCCCAGTCCGCAAACTGGGTTCCTTCAAAGAGTTTGTTTGGATTCTCAATGCGAGTGAAGGAGTAGACTGCCTTGCGCTGGACAGAGAAAACCCCGTGCCGCTGCGTCTTCAGTCGCAACGATTCGATGTCTGCTCCCAGCAAATCGGCAGTCAACACGTCACCCGTGACGGTCCCCACGCGAAAGGCGCCATCTGCGCCGACGGAGGTTCTCGCAAAATGAA
>JAAZXX010000276.1 GCA_014239995.1 Verrucomicrobiia bacterium | reverse complement strand
TTCCTTTGACCTGAGTGATCCCTCAAATCCCGCTGAACGCGATGTCCTCTGGGTGCCTGGTTACCAGAACGTCATTCAAGCCACATCAGATTACCTGTTTGTCGCCACCCAGGGCCTGGGTTCCCGTGATCACTGGCGATCTCGATTGAAAATCGTGGACATCAGTCGACCCGATGGAACCATGCGTGAGCTTGGAGAAATTCAACCTGCAGGCCGGATACTGGACAAGTTTAAGATCGATCTTGCAGACAATGTCCTGCGTGTCATCAGTGAACGTCAGGGACGCCCGTTGATCACGGAACTTGAAAACTTCGATCTTTCCAACCCCTCAAAGCCATACCGTCTGGGCTCCGTGACACTGGGTGAGGGAGAGCGTCTTCATGCCACTCGCTTCGATGGGGATAAGGCCTATATTGTGACCTTCTTTCAAATTGATCCGCTCTGGATTGTCGATCTTTCAGATCCCAAAAAGCCTGCCATCACAGGGGAACTTGAGGTGCCGGGATGGTCCACTTACATTCAACCGCTGGGCGACCGCCTGCTGGCGATTGGCATTGACGATGTGGATGGATGGCGTGTCTCCGTTTCACTCTTCGATGTCGGTAACCCTGAACAACCCGGGCTTCTGAGTCGTGTGCCCATTGGGTCGAGCCATAGCTGGAGCGAGGCCAACCATGATGAAAAAGCCTTTGGATGGATGGAAGATGCCAGCTTGATACTGGTCCCATTCCAGGGATATGAGGAGAGCCAATCCATTGCTGGAGTCCAGTTGATTGATCTTGAAAATGATCAACTGATTAAACGTGGCTTGATTGAACACGGAGTAGCCCCGCGTCGTTCTGCAATGATGGATGATGTGATCCTGTCTCTTTCAGGGAGAAGCCTCATGGCTGTTGATGCAGAAAACCGAGATCAACCCGAACTCCTTTCCGAGTTGCCTTTGTCATGGCGGGTAGATGAAGTCTTCACCGTGGGTGATCACGTGGTGGAGCTTGGGAGAGGGGATCGCTGGAGCGGGACAGATCCTGTCTTGCGTGTTGCGAATCTTACCAGTGACTTTGAAATCCTTTCTACATTGCAACTTGGTAATTGGCCGGTCGTGGGGACCGAGTTACGTGATGGTATCCTTTATATCGCTCAAACTGAAACCACGTCCTTTACTGGGATCCCTGAACCTGAGGAAGAAGAGATGGTAGCGCCTCCCAATACTCTCTGGATGCGGGCGTTGGATCTGAATAACCTGCCGGTTCTTACCGTCGTCGATGAAAGTAAACAGAACCTCCAGGCACCCTTGTATGGTTCCAAACTCAATGCCCTGTGGGTGGATGAGGAAACCCTCGTATGGCAATCCACTCAGGAATATTCCTTCTGGTGGGGAGGTTTTCCGATCATGGAAGATGAAGGACGTATGGCTGACGTTGGGATTTGGCCTTCCTCTGCTGGTTCGCGCTTCCTTGCCTTTGACACGCGTGCAGAGCATGGTCTTCCCCTTCTTTCCGAGTATGATCTCGACGTCAAGGAGGTGTGGAATTTTTCAGAAGCGCATGCAGTCGATGGTAAGATTTACCTCAGTTATCAGGAAAACACCTTTGACAAGCCTGCTTTGACGCTCTTGCCTGGTCGCGATCCAGGCCGCTGGATGCAGAAATATTTTCTTGCTGTCATTGATTATGCAGATACTCAGCATCCTACCTCCAGGCCGCCTGTCAACCTTCCCGGATCGCTTGTTGGTGTGTCCCACGGGGGTGGGGTATTGTATACGCAGGGAAATCATTATGATTCTGAAACCCTGGCAATGAGCCGCCACGAATGGCTTGATGCCCTTGCTTACGACGGTGTCGCTGCGCACCAGGTAGACGCCATCGCTTTTTCAAATACATGGCCACATCTTGCGCGAATCACAAGTGATGGATATGTGGTGGGTGTTCAGTTGCACAGTGGAGACGTTCAGGATGGCTTGGAAGAAGTGTTCCCAAGGTATGGGTTAAGTAGCTGGAAACTGAGTCACACTGGAGAGTTTGAACAACGCAACTCCGAGTGGAAATTACCCTACAGTGCCTCGGCCCTTCATCTTCAGGGGAATGATGTGCTGGTCAAGCAGGACCGTGATGTCTGGTCATTCCGTTTGGGTTCAAATGGTGCATTGGATCTGCAGTCCGTCTACGCCCCTCTGGGGTGTTACGGATATGACTTGAACGAGGTTGTCATTGATCAAGAGAAGCATCTTTGGATACCTGCCATGGATTATGGAACAGATCGCATTCCCCCCGGCGAACCTGGACAATCCATCGTGAGCATTTCCACTGGGAGTTCCTTTGGAGAATGCCTCGGTTATTGTGAAACATCCCTACACGTTGAACCCAACAGACTGACGTTTCAGGCACGTGCTCCGGATCAGTCGCTACCGACTTTCCGGCAGTCTGATTATGGAAATAGTGATTGGAACCGTCTGATCCCATTGATTGATTGGAAAGCATTTTTGGAAATTTCAGAGAAAATAGGCTGTCCCGACTGTGCCGATGGCGGGGCTGAATGGATTGAAATATCTGTTCCAGGTCGAACACATCGTGTCACCTTTGAATACGGTGCCTCAGTCAAGGAGATGGGGCCTATCCTGAAAAGTTTGCGTCTGCTGCGATCTGGGTTTGAAATCCCGGTTCCGCAAGTGGACTCCATTCGTTATGTGAGAATGGAAGAGGATTGCCAGGGATTATGCCGTGGAGAGTTTTTTCAGGATGCCAAGAGCAGTCGATGGAATTATACCGACCCTGAGTGGAAGCTTCGCTCGCGCCATTACTCCAAAGCCACGGGTCAAGAGGAATGGTCAGACATTCAAGCCATGGTCGACTGGGGTGTTATAGGAAGACTATCCTCGGGGGAGTTTAACATCTGCCAATCCTGCCCTGGTGTGGAATGGATCGAGATCCGGGGACTGGGTCAGACTTTTATCCTGCCTGCGGGAGAACCTGAACTGATTGTTTTACGAGAGAAATTGTCAAACAATCTGGGGCGTTACCGTGTTGAACCGAAACCCGTTCCCATCACCAGGATTGATTATGGGACCTCATTTGGTTTTTGCGAAGGATACTGTATCAAGGAACTTGCCGCGGATGCTCAGGGGATCGCAATGGTGGGTGCCAGCCGCCAGGAAAACATTCCGAACATTGAATCGAGCCTGAAAATAACCGAGACAGAGTGGGGCGACCTTCTGAAACGTGCCGAAGCGGCAAACATTGAAACGATGGATCCTGTGATTGGATGTCCTGATTGTGCCGATGGCGGCTCTGCCTGGATCCGGGTTTGGCGTGGAGAAAAAGAATATCAGGTTACCTTCGAATATGGACATCCCCCCGATGCCATCGCTGAATTGGTTGCGCAATTGCACGCGTGGATAGAATTGCTGCCGACAGACGCCGGTTTGCCTAGGGAATAAACACGGATATCGTTTGAGTATCTCCAAGTGGATCATGATCATTGGCCCTTACTTTCCTTCCACCCGTAGGGGATTTGTCAATGGACGTGCCCAGTGCTGGGGAGTGCGTGCCTTCACCCTGATTGAATTGCTCACGGTCATTGCGATCATTGGTATCCTGGCAACCCTTCTGATGAGTGCCTTGGCCACGGCTCGTAAGAAATCGCAGGTGGTGGTCTCTATTTCCAATCTTCGGCAAATCGCTCTTGGTTTCACTTTATACAGGGATGATTACGGTCGCCGGCCTCGCCACTGGGACGCCCTTCTGAGCTCAGGAAACCTTGAAAATCCGCAGATCCTGAGATGTCCGGCTGATAGACAGGGTAATTGGGGCAACGTCGTTCAGCCTGGACCCGTTTCTAGGAGTGCCACCAACAGTCACTCCTACCTGTATCCACTTCCATGGGAAGATTGGGCATGGAACCGGATTGTGCAATCCGGGGCTCACGCTGGTCTGGCTGCATGCCAGTTGCATGGGGTAGGGCGGCCTGACCCGGAGTTTCCCTCCATGCGGGACTATGAAGGTCTTGTGCTGAGAGCTCAGCTGGATGGAGCGGTCGTCAAACGGGAAATTTTCTGGAATCTAGAAGTCTCCCAGGATTCAGCATTGAGCGCCGTGGATGCATCTGTTCCAGAGATGGGAATGGTTGCTGAAGCGGATGCCGAGAGTTTTAGAACGTCAATGGAACCAGATCGACCTTGGGCTCTTTTCATGGATGCACCCATCGAGCCTTGATGCGAACCATGCCTGCTCTATTTCATCGATGGACCTTCCTTTACGGATTATTGTGGGCCGAATGGTTTGCCCACAGTCGGCTTTTACTCGCATTTCTCCTGATGTGGCTGGGAACGGCCTGGATCGTTCCCTTGTTTGCGCACCCTGGCTGGCTGATGCTTGTATCCTTCCTCTATGCCCTTGTTGCTGGTCCCGCCTATGGAGGCGGGGACGCGGTGGAGGATTGTGAGGAATTTACGTTCTCTCTTCCGCCTACTCGTTCCGAGCGTTACATGGCGCGTTTGGCGGTTGCGGGCGTCACTCTCCTGATGTTTGTAGGTCTGGATTTTCTCATCCTCGGGATGGATTGGCAGTCTACCTTGAAGCGCTTTTTTCTCGATGCGGGCTTAATGGAACCTGCGCCAGAATTAAAGCCCGGTATGCTTTACGGTTTGGTGCTGGCCTTGCCCCTCAATATTTTCTGTGTGTCCTTCGTTATTTCCAGCGTGGTGCGGCGTCGCTTTATATTGTTTTCCTCCTGGTTCTGGAGCCTGGTGATTTCACTTGGAATCCTTTATGGCGCCATGGTTCTGGAGGAATGGTGGTGGCATGAGGTCAATGGCCTTTTCAGTTTTCCTTCTCTTGTGTTCAGTTCGATCGTGATATTAATCACAGGGCATCGACTTTATCGACACAAGGAGGTTGGACATTATGGTGCCCCTGTGAGCCTTCCTCCCGGTTTCCTGGCCTGGATATTTATATGGACCCTTGCACTTGGTTTCCTGATCTTGATTGTTGGATCTCTGCTGCGGCGTTTTCCACAGTTTTTTTCCTGATGACTGCGAGCGAATAAAATCCTTAATATGCCTTGAGAACTGACCGTCCTGCTTATTTCCTGCAGGAGTTGCTCCAGTGGACGAATCAAGTCGAGGATCGGTATTTGATCCATGCAGGGTCATCTGGCGTGGGGGATGGATTCAGTATGACGGATCAGTCCCGCACATATGGTTTATACCATGATCCATCTTGATGCAGTTACCTGACAAAAAGGCCCTCACCATGGTTGTGAAATGCCCATGTGCCCAGCTAAGCAAGGGCAGCACAGTTTGGGGCACTCGCATCATGGCTGTTTTCACGATTCCATTGCAAGGTGGGCACTCGATGACAGTGCGGCTGTGATGCCAGTCCATGGTGTGTGGAAAACGTTTTCCCATGGAATTTACGGTCCCTTGCAGCGCAATCATAGAGGGCTTCACCTGGACTGATCAAGGCTGCCCGGGCCTCATGGAATCATCCCTGTGGCTCGTGGGTGGCGCGTCGGAATTTTTCAAGATCACGATCTCCTTTTCGGGTGTTCGTATTCAGGCCCTGCACCTCGGTGGCTGTGGCTTCTACCCAGCTCCAGTTCTCGGCATGTCCGTC
>JAAZXX010000275.1 GCA_014239995.1 Verrucomicrobiia bacterium | reverse complement strand
GGCTGCAAATATACGTCGGTGCACATACTTGATATTCGAAAATTGCCTGATGTAGGCATCCGCCCCCTGCAATGGGCTGTGCACTGCATTATAGGCAACGAGCAGGAAAAAAGGCTTGTCAGCGTGACGATTGATGAAATCAACGGACTCCCGGGTAAAGGCATCCGTCAGGTAAGCTGCCTCCTCCACGGGCTGGCCACCTCGCAGAATCGGATTATTGGCATCATAATCGGGTTCATCATAGCCCATGTGGGTGGTAAAAATCAGACTCCCGTCGCCCCATCGGCCCTGGCCACCTCCAGGCAGTGTTTTCCTACGCAGCATGGTGGTGGCCCCCCGCCATGGTGGGGGCAGAAAATAATGGCCCTCGTGCGTGAAGCCAAAAAACTCATCAAATCCATGACGCATGGGATGATAATCTGCAGCACCACCCAGGTGCCATTTACCAATCAAGCCGGTGGTGTAGCCACGATCATGAAGCCACTCACTGAGGGTCACCGTCTGTGGAGGCAATCCTATATGAGGATCCTCGTTGCGTGCGCCGATGGGATTGAACTCGTAGCCAAAGCGCGTGGGGATTTGCCCTGTCAACAATCCCGCACGTGAGGGACTGCAGTTGGGAGCGGTGACATATGCCTGCGTGAACCGAACACCGCCATGTGCAATGGAATCCACATGAGGCGTGGGGATTTGATGGTTCCCCTGAAAGCCAAGTTCTCCAAATCCCAGATCGTCGGCGAGCAGTAGAATCACGTTGGGGGGAGCAGCTCCTCCAGTGAGGTCTGAGAATGCCATGAAGAATGGTATGATCAACCAGACCCATGAAGAAGTATCAGGAGAACATGATCGCATCACATGATGATACTTCACATGGTCCAAGCTCGTAAACCTCTGATTAACCCCATTCCATTTCATCCAGTTTACGGCGATCCCGTTTGGTGGGGCGCCCCATGCCCTTTGAATGAAAGATCGTAGGTTGCAGGGCAGCTGGCTGTTTCTTGGGATGGGAATCCTGAGGAGGCGTCAGGACCTCGACATATCGAGCTACCTCCTTGGCACCAATCCGCTGTTCGAGAATTCCAAGCACCTTTACCTTGCGTTCGGCAGAGCCGTTCCTTGCCCGAATGGTCTCTCCCACGTGGACAAACCTCGAGGGCTTGACATTACGCCCTTCTACTTTGACGTGCCCGGCCTTGCAGGCCTGCACGGCAAGTGACCGCGTTTTGTAGATCCGCACAGCCCACAACCATTTATCAATGCGCACGCGAAGTTCTGTTTCAGTCATGAAAAACGTGGTTCAACGGGATTTTTTCGGTGATTTTTCAGCAGCTTCCCGACATGCCTCCGCGATGCCGGCAAAAGCCTCCATGAAGGATTCTATTTGCTCTGCGGGCAATGCCTGAAGCACCTCCGACTGAAGAGCTGCTGCCATCAATCGAGCCTGCTGGTAGCGCTTGAGACCCTCAGGAAGCAAAATGATGCGACGAGCCCGACGGTCAGACGCATCCACGTCCCGACGTACCAGGCCAGCACGCTCCATACGTTCCAGCAAGGATGCCACCGTGTTGGGATCACTGGACATCCGCAAGGTGAGCTGCTTCTGCGTCAATCCATGCCTCTTGACCTCGTCCAGGGTCCGGAGGGCGGTGTATTGATCGGGTGTCAGGTCAAGGTGAGCAATACGACGCCTGAATGCCTGATTCAAACCATACCATGCCTTGCGTAAAACCAACGGAAACCTATATCGCTCAGCCAGATGTGTCCTTTCACCAACAGAAAGGGGCGCTTGTAAAAAATTTAACAAGTCATCCATGAATAATGCATTATTTGTTACGTGTAGGTAGTATTTGTAGTTGCATCACCAAACCAATTGTAGAATAGTCACCAGCGATCGGGAAGAAAAAATACGAGGCGTGCCTTGATGCACCGACAAGACAACCATCATAGGAACATGAATACCCAAAGGATATATTTTCGCTTAAACCAACTACTGAGCACCGTCGCTGTCTGCGCCCTACTGACAAGTGCTCGGGCAGGGTCAGTTGAGGGATGGCTCCACTGGCGTGGTCCGCACCAGAATGGCACCTCCGATGAATCCAATCTCGTGGAAGATATTGAACTGGGTGGTAAAAACCATAGGTGGACCTTTGAAATGCCAGGTAGGGGAGAAGCAGTCATTGCGGACGGCCATGTATATGCTTGGGGTTATCAGGGAGAGGGGCCTGACTTGAGAGAATATCTGACCTGTCTGGACGAAAGCACGGGACAGGTGATCTGGCAGCACGGCTTCAACGACTTTCTCAGCGATATTGTCTACAACCGCTACGCCAACGGTGCTGCCACCGTGGATGCGGAGACAGGCAATGTCTACCTGATGTCCACCGTGGGCGAAATGACCTGCTTTGACAGACAGGGAAAGCTATTGTGGCAACACAGCATGATGGAACGGTTCGGTATGCTGACATTTCCGAATGGTCGACGTGGGGCTGCGGTGATTGATGGTGATCTTGTGATCCACCACTGCATCACAAGCTATTGGGGAGCCCAGGGACCAGCACGTGACAGATTTTATGCCTTCAATAAACACTCAGGTGCCTTGGTATGGTCCAGCACGCCAGGAACCCCACCGAAAGACAGCTCCTTTTCCTCCCCAGTGCTAGGCTATCATAACAACAAGCGCGTCCTCTATGCAGGCACCGGATGCGGTAACCTTGTTGCCATCAACGTGCGCAACGGAGATCCCCTGTGGAGGTACCACTTTTCCTTTGGCGGAGTCAATTCGTCGCTTCTACTGCATAAAAACAGCACGGTCATTGCCATTCATGGGAGGGAAAACCTGGACTCTTCCGAAGTGGGACGCATGGCTGCGGTGCGCATTGGTTCGGAACCTGGACCGGGTCAAACCGGACCGGCGGTACTGAAGAGGGAAGACGAGATGTGGCGCTTGCCTCATGCGATGTTCACCAGCTCCCCGGTGATGGTTGACAACCGGATATACCAGGTGACCCATACAGGTGAACTCATCTGTGTGGATGCCGACTCGGGCAAGGAACTTTGGATGCACAAGCTTGAAAACGGACAACTGCACGCCTCACCACTTTATGCTGACGGAAAGCTCTACGTTCCCATGGGAAATGGAAACTTCTATATTTTGAAACTGCTGCAGGACGGAGTGGAAGTCCTGGATAAGGTCACCTTGGCCGGAGGTTGTCTGGGAGCACCCACCGTGTGGAATGGCAAGATATACGTGCACTCCATGGAAAAGCTGTATTGCTTCGGCAACCAGGAAAAGAAAGAAACGCCTCGCACGGCAACCAAGAAAGCTCCGGAAACAGCCCGGGGCGAGGTGGCGCAACTGCAAATCATACCACCCGACGTGTTGCTCTCACCTGGAGAGCGAGCGCGCGTGCAGGTGGTCGGACTGGACAAGGATGGTTGGGTCGTTGACCGTCGCCTGCGTCCGGAATGGGCTTCCTTCATTCCTCCCAATGCCAAGGTCAAAACACGCGCAGATGCATCCTTTGGAAGACGCAATCGCATCACGGCCGATGCAGATGCCGGCACTTCTGCCGGGGCATTCAAGGCGACCCTGGGAGAATCAACGGGCTTGATGCGGGCGCGCGTGCTGCCGTCCTTGCCTTTCACCGAGGATTTCGAATCCTTCCAAATCGCTCAGGTCTACCCAGGGAGCCATCGCGAGTCTGGAACATCATTTGCCTACCCTCCCCTGCCTTGGATAGGTGCGCGTTTCAAGTGGGACATCCGTGAAATGGATGGTAACAAGGTCTTGGTAAAGACACTGGACAACGTACTGTTTCAACGCGCCACTTCATTTATTGGCCACCCCGATACATCCAACTATACTGTGGAAGCCGATGTCATGACGGATGGCAATCGTCGTATGAAATCCAACGTGGGCGTGATCAATCAGCGTTATGTGATTGCTCTTATTGGTAACTGGCAGCAACTCGAGATAAGCTCCAACCATGATCGGATCAAAGTTTCTGTGCCCTTCAAATGGTCAACCAAGCAGTGGTATCGTATCAAATCACGCGTGGATTTGTCGAAGGACGGCAGCGGCGTCGTGCGTGCCAAGGCGTGGCCTCGGGGAGAAGACGAACCTGAAACATGGACCCTTGAAGTCCCTCACAAAGTAGCTCACCCAAAAGGAGCCCCCGGTCTCTATGGATTTTCCCCCCAAACGCGTTACAGTGTTTACGTCGACAACGTATCGGTGTATTCCAACGAGTAGTCAAATGCCCCAGATTCAACGAAAACTTGAGACAAACATTATTTTACTTATGAACAGTACAAGAAATGGTTTGATAAGCGCCATCCTCAGTGCGGCATGCCTGAGCACCCAAGCTGGAGACTGGAACCAGTGGGGACGCACTGCATCGAATAACTTTTATAGCCCCGAAAAAGGAATCACGCACGTTTTTGAAGCGGGTGATTTCAAGTCCGGCACAGAGGAAATCGATATCACCACCACCAAGAATGTCAAATGGGTGGCAAAACTTGGATCCCAAGCCTACGGAAATGTCACGGTAGCCGATGGAAGGGTTTATGTTGGAACCAACAATGAATCTTTCCGGGATCCGAAACACAAGGGTGACCGCGGAATAGTCTTCTGTCTTGAAGAGAAGACAGGTCGTTTGAATTGGCAACTTGTGGTTCCAAAACTGGGTGCGGGCAAGGTGAGCGACTGGGAGTTCCTGGGCATTTGTTCATCTCCCAGTGTGGACGGAGACAAGGTCTACGTGGTGTCCAACCGTTGTGAAATCTTATGCCTGGATGCCAAGGGATTATCCAACGGCAACGATGGGTTCAAGGATGAAGCACAATACATGGCTGGAAGTGGCAAAGCACCCATCACCCCCGGAGCCACCGACGCGGATATTTTATGGATCTACGACATGCGCGAGGAGCTGGGCATCTTCCCACACAACATTGCCAGTAGCTCCGTGCTTGTGGTCGGCAATTACGTCTATGCCACCACATCCAACGGCCAGGACTGGTCCCATCTGAACATTCCCTCTCCCATGGCTCCCTGCCTGGTTGTGCTGGATAAAAACACAGGGGAATATGTAGGGGAGGAAGCCTCGGGTATCAGCAAGAACCTGATGCACTGTAATTGGTCTTCACCTGGTTTCGGAAATGCCAAGGGGAGGCCAATGGTATTCTTCGGTGCCGGAGACGGTGTTTGCTATGCCTTCAACCCAGAACCAAAGCCAGACGGTGATTTTGCCATACTTGAGGAAGTATGGAAATACGACTGCGTCCCGGAAAAATACAAGTTGCGAGACGGCAAGCCCATTAAATACCCGGATGCGGAAGGTCCTAGTGAATTAATATCAAGCCCGGTTTTTTACAAGGACAGGGTCTACATCGCCATTGGTCAGGATCCTGAGCACGGTGAAGGTGTTGGCAACCTGGTTTGTATTGATGCCACAAAAAAAGGAGATATCACCAAGGATGGGGCCCTGTGGACCTACGAAAAAATCAACCGCACCATTTCCACAGCCTCCATTGACCCAGAGTCAGGATTGTTGTTCATGTCCGATTATTCGGGCTTTGTCTACTGTCTGGATGCCGAGACTGGTGAGGAGCAGTGGATT
>JAAZXX010000274.1 GCA_014239995.1 Verrucomicrobiia bacterium | reverse complement strand
GTTCCTCTTCAAGCAGTAGCCGGAGCAGTCGAGGGAGTAGCAGCTCAGGCATGGCCTCCTTTATTGAGCGGATGCGCGCCATGCGGGAGGGGAGGGGAAGCAGCAGTAGCCGTGGAAGCAGCAGTAGCCGTGGAGGCAGCAGTAGCCGTGGAGGCAGCAGTAGCCGTGGAGGCAGCAGTAGCCGTGGAAGCAGTGATGCACTTAAAGCTGCCTCACGCGTTGTTGCCGTTGCAGATGAACGCACGAATTCGTTGATCGTCAGCGCCCCTGAAGAGTTGATGGAAACCATAACTCAACTGGTTGCTGAAATTGATAGAAACATTGATGACATCACCGAGTTGCAGGTTTTCCCATTGAAATTTGCAGATGCCTATGAAATGGCCCAACTTCTGGAGGAGCTTTTTGATGACTCCCAGGAAGAGAACTCCAGGGGCGGATTCCGCTTTGGCGATTCACGTTCGAGCCGGAGCAGTAGTCGGAGCAGTAGCCGAGGTGGCAGCGATGAAAGCGCGCGCATGCAGGCCATAGCTCGTGTGGTCGCTGTTGCGGATCCACGTACCAATGCGGTGATTGTTTCCGCATCAGCCAATCTGATGGTGCAGATTGGTAGAATGGTTGAAAAACTCGATTCGGATGAATCCAAGAAACAGAATGTCTACGTCTATTCGCTGGATAATGCGGATGTGGATAACGTGGCTACCATCCTGAGGGGTATGTTCGAGTCGCAGTCAAATTTGAATAATCGCAACAACGCTTCCCGTAGCGGTAACAACAGCAATAACCCGCTCAATAACCGAAGTGTCAACCAGTCGAATTTCAGCATTGGTGGTACCTCCACAGGGAATCGATAGATTTACAGTGGTCGCTTCAGCATGTGAGAATGAATGGAGGAATGAGGATGAATGATTTCAAGGGTCAATGGATAAAGGGTAAACACAGGTTTTTGGGTATGGCTGGATTGGACAGGATTAGTCACTTTTTTGTGGTGATACTCCTTTTGCATGCCATGGATTCAGCCAGCTTGTCAGCTCAGTCAGCCCGTGGAGGTGGTTTGGGCATGACAGGGCAAAGTACCCGGCAATATCTAAATAACACGCAGGTCGGTGATGCCTTGATTGAGGTGGATCCAGAGACACGCTCGGTCATTGTGATTACAGATGATGAGACCAATCTTCAGATTGAGAAAGTGCTCAAGACCCTGGATCGCCCCAAACCCCAGGTATTGATCAAGGTGGTCTTTATGGAGGTTACCCACCGGGATGATCTCGACGTGGGAGTCGATGGAAGTCTGTCCTTCACCTCGGGTTCTGCCACTAATATTGTTCAGTCTGTTTTTGGATCCGGATCTCAGGGGCAGGGGGGTGTTTACCAACTGCTCGAGAGTGATTTCAGCGTCACCCTCAAGGCCATTGCTGAAGCTGGAAAACTGGAGGTGCTCTACAGACCCTCCATCCTTGCTCGTAACAATCAAGAGGCCATTATCACCGTAGGACAGACCGTGCCTTTCATTGACAACGTGAATTTTCTGCAGGGAGGCCAGCAGGTTAATACTGTGGAATACCGGGATATCGGTATTATTCTCAGGGTAACGCCGTTCATTACTCAGGATGGCATGGTTGAAATGATTGTTGGTCCCGAGATTTCAACCATCACCGACGAGACCGTGACGATCTCCGATGGTGTCGAGGCACCGGTCTTTGCCAAGCGTGCTGCGGAGACGGTAGTGGTGACGCCGCACGGCAAGACGGTTATCATTGGTGGTTTAATGGAGAAGAACAAGATTGAAAGCAAACGCAAGGTTCCCATTCTGGGGGATATTCCTCTGCTTGGTTGGGCCTTTCGACGGACCATCAAGGAAGATACCAAAACCGAGCTCCTCATTTTCCTGACCCCGTACATTGTGCAGGATCCTCGGCAATTGGGAGAATTGACCACACTTGAATCACGCAATGCTGAACTTCCAAGCAAGGCCTTTACCGAGGCGGAACTGCAGCAATTCATTGGCGATGTCGAGGGCTTGAAGAAGGAAGAGGACAAGATCACGGATTCGAAAACGAAAAACGAGCGCAAAGGCTTTTTTCGGCGTCGGCGTTGAGTGGTCTTAGGTACATAAGGGCGATCCCGTAAAGCGCATGCACTGTATAAACGGGATTTTCCGTCCGTTCTTCCATTAAAGTATTCCGGAATCACCGAGGATAAAACAATGCTTACTGCTGTCTTAAAGGAAAAAAATCGACTTGAGCTTGAGGATGTTGCGATCCCCGAGCCTAAACCAGACGAGGTGCTTGTGCGTGTCAGGGCCTGCGGCTTTTGTGCCACGGATTACAAAGCTATTCGAGGGCTTCGTAGCAACGTGCAATTTCCCCTGGTTCCGGGACATGAACCGAGTGGCGTGGTGGCGGCGATAGGGTCTGCTGTCCAACATCTCAAGGAAGGGGATGCTGTCATTATTCAGCCCAGTGGATTTTGCGGGCATTGCGATGACTGCAGGGTTGGAAAGACACACTATTGCGTGCACGCCTATACCACGGGAGGAGATGGTCCAGAGGATGTGCGTCCTGGAAGTTTTGCTGAGTATGTCGTGACGGGTGCCAATACCGTGCTTCACAAGCCCAAGAATCTTTCATTCCAGGCTGCCTGTCAGACGGAACCCCTGAGTGGAGCCTGGAAGGGTGTTATACAGATGTCTGAAATGAAAGTAGGGGATGATGTCGTGGTGATCGGTACGGGTTCCATTGGCATGTACTGCCTCATGGTTGCCAAGGCCGCAGGTGCAGGTCGCTTGATTGCCATCGATGTGAGTGACTACGCGCTTGAGACCGCTGGCAAACTGGGTGCAACGCACTTGGTGAATCCAGGAAAGGAGGATGCGCTGCAGCGCTTGAAGCAAATTCTTCCCAAAGGTCCGGACCTGGTGGTTGAAGCTGCCGGACCAATCGAGGCGGTTAGACTCATGGTAAAATTGTTGCGTCGAGGAACCCGGTGGAATATTTTCGGCATCACGACACATGATACCTTTGAACTCGACGGTGGCTTGATGCACTTTCTTGAAGCGCGTATGGATGCCAGTTTTGGCACGAATCCGACTGCCATGCAACAGGCCCTGCGCTTGATGGAGCGCGGCCTCGTCGATCCCGAACAAGTGATTTCGCATCGTATTGCGTTAAGCGATATCCATCAGGCTGTGGATATCATGGGAACCCCCAAAAGGCATAAGATCATCATTGAACCCTGAACGATCATAGAATGTACCATCTCTCCGGAATATCATCATCTAAGGATTGGATGCGCGGTATCCTTCAGTGGATATGCACCTTATTTGTTTTGTATGTCAGTGAAGCCCAGCCTCTGTCTTTTTCATCAAGTGGAAAGATCAGCGACGTTTCATTGAAACAGGAAGTTGCCCGGGCCATTGATCGAGGAAGTCAATGGTTGATGCAGCAGCAGCAGTCGGGAGGTTTTTGGTCTGATCAAGATCACCCGGCATTGACCAGCCTTGCCCTGGTTGCACTTCAGCGGGATCCGGAGGAACACCATGCGGCGCTGAAGGAACCTTTGCTGGCCAATGCTTATGCATATCTACGATCTTGCGCACAGGACAATGGCGGTATTTATCGCATCGAGATGCTTCAGAATTACAACACCTCGGTGTCCATACTCGCGCTGCTTGTGCGGTCGAATGAAGCGCATGACGCGTTGATTCGCAAGGCTCGCAGGTTTGTCATCAAGGGGCAGCAGGATTATGGCCAGCAGGGCCTTATCGACACCCCCATGGATGGGGGTATTGGATATGGGTCGAGTTATACGCATTCGGATCTTTCCAACACCATGCATGCCCTCGAGGCACTCTACCATTCGCGCCATCTTTATCAGGATGTTCAACGGCCCGGCGGGCAGCTTGACTGGAAGGCTGCCCTTCATTTCATAGAGCAGTGTCAACAGGTGCCGGAAAGCAATCCAGCCAGTTGGGTTTCCTCGAAGACAAGTGATCGAGGTGGTTTTGTTTATTTCCCGGGTAACAGTAAGGCTGGTGAGCATCCGGTTGAAAATGGCACTGTGGCATTGAGATCTTACGGAAGCATCAGCTACGCAGGCATGCTCAGCTACATCTATGCGGACCTAGACGTAAGCGACAAACGGGTAGAAGCGGTTCTGGCCTGGCTGAATCGTAACTACACGCTTGAGGAGAATCCGGGTATGGGGCTTCAGGGATTGTTGTTTTACTATCATACCATGGCGAAAGCTCTGACCCTCGCGGGTTTGGACACATTGGAAACGGATCAAGGAAAGTCGCACGACTGGAGGCGTGACCTGTCCGTGAAGCTCATGGATTTACAACAATCGGAAGGATCCTGGAAGAATGTCTCTGCTCGATGGTGGGAGGGAGACCCTGTCCTGGCAACCAGTTATGCCCTGCTGACTCTGGAGATGGTTTATCCAGGATTGTAGGGGCACACCCTGCGACGGTTGGGGGTGGCTCTAGCCCACTTTGATCAGTCTTCCCGTCAGAATAAGGTGCTTTTTACTTTCCAGTCATCACGTGTGGGTTAGCTTGAGTGCGTCTGGCGTTGGCCTTGAGGTTTTCACGCAAGTCAGACAGGCAAGATATGGATAATGCATTAACAAAACGGGTGGTTGTCGGTATGAGTGGCGGAGTGGATTCTTCGGCTGCCGCGGCTGTTCTGCTCGAACAGGGGTATGATGTGATTGGGATCACCCTGAAACTCTGGCCACAAGATTGTGTATCCCGTGCGGAAGACAAGTGCTGTGGCCCACAGGCAGTGATGGATGCTCGGAGTGTTGCGAGCAAATTGGATATTCCTTATTACCTGGTCGATGAGGCTGAAGATTTTCAGCAGCAGGTTATCCAGTATTTTGCCGATGAATATAAAGCTGGTCGCACGCCAAACCCCTGTGTGATGTGCAACGAAAAGCTGAAGTTTGGAACCTTGCTCCACCGTGCTCGCCAGCTGGGTGCGGAACTCATCGCGACGGGTCATTACGCTCGTGTGCACCCCAGCGAGGATGGTACACGCATGTTGCTTAAGCGTGGGCTCGACCCTCGGAAAGACCAAAGCTACTTTCTTTTTTCACTGCGTCAGGACCTTTTGAGACATCTTCTTTTTCCCTTGGGCGAGTTAAGTAAAAGTGATAGCCGCCATGTTGCCCGCGAATGTTCCTTGCGCACCGCTGACAAGGAGGAAAGCATGGAAATTTGCTTTGTTCCCGACAACGACTACAAGGGGTTTTTGACCAAGGCCAATCTCGTGGAAACCCAGGAGGGTGATATAGTCGATCAAGAGGGCAGGGTCCTAGGAAAACACGAGGGTGTGGCATTCTACACCGTAGGTCAGCGCAAGGGTCTGGGGATTACGTCCAGGGAACCTCTTTATGTGCTTGAACTGGATGCTCCCAATAACCGGGTTACCGTTGGCCCAGCTGACGCCCTTGAAAAACAAGCCTTTCTGATTGATCGTTGTAACTGGATCGCATTCGAAGATCTTACCTCACCAATTGAAGCTACCGTCAAGATTCGCTACAACCATGCTGGAGTCAAAGCCACCATTGTGCCGACCGATGACCATGCTGCACGTGTTGAGCTCAAGATACCTCAAAGGG
>JAAZXX010000273.1 GCA_014239995.1 Verrucomicrobiia bacterium | reverse complement strand
AAAAGGAAGGTTTCATCACCGAATACGAGGTGAGTGGAGACACCATCAAAAAATTGAGAATCGCCTTGAAGTTCAACGGGCGAGAAGGGGTATTTGCCGGTCTCAAAAAGGTAAGTAAACCCGGGCTCAGGCGGTTTGTTGGTGCTGCCGAAATTCCCAAGGTGTTAGGTGGTATGGGGATAGCTATTGTCTCTACATCACAGGGATTGATGACAGGTACTCAGGCCCGGCGCGATAACGTGGGTGGTGAGTTGCTTTGTTTTGTTTGGTAATTTTTTAAGGATTCAAGATAAATGTCACGCATAGGTAAAATACCCGTTGATATTCCTGACAAGGTTCAGGTTAAGATTTCTGAACGGCGCGTTCATGTTGAGGGACTCAAAGGTAAACTTTCTTTGGATGTGCCTCCACTGGCTTCGGCCACACTCGTTGACAACCAAGTTGTTGTAACACGAGCGAACGACCAGAAGGAATCGAAAGCGCAGCATGGACTGGCGCGATCTCTGATACAAAACATGGTCACTGGCGTGAGCATAGGTTTTGTCAAGAATCTGGAAATACAAGGTGTAGGTTTCAAGGCCGCCCTGGCCAACAAGAAAATCACATTAAACCTGGGTTACTCGCATGAAATTGTCTACCCCGTGCCCGACACGATACAGGTGACTATTGAGGAAAACGGTACCAAGGTAAAAATCGAGGGTCCGGATAAACAACTTGTTGGAAAAGTCGCCTCAGAAATTCGCAGCTATTATCCACCTGAACCCTACAAGGGCAAGGGAGTGCGTTACAGCGATGAAAAGGTCAAGCGCAAGGAAGGAAAAACGGTTCAGTAATCAGGCCTGACCCATGATCACGGCCAAATCCGTGATACCAAAGTAATGAAACACAACTCACAGCAATACAAAGTTCAGAAACGCAGGTGGCGAACGCGAAAAAAAGTGGTTGGCACTGCCGAACGCCCTCGGATGAGCGTGCGTTTTACAGGTAAAAATATATACGTGCAGTTCATTGATGATTCAAAGGGTCATACAATGGTCTCGGTCTCGACCCGACATAAGTCCATGGAAGACCATGCTCAGTTAAAGGCGAATGTGGAAAGTGCATCCAAGGTGGGTGAGGTCGCCGCATCCAAAGCCAAGGAGGCTGGTATTGACAGGATCGTGTTCGATCGGAGCGGTGCCAAATATCACGGTAAGGTCAAAGCCCTTGCTGATGCGGCACGTGATGGTGGCCTTACGTTCTAACTTTATTTGCCCTGGACAAAAATCATAGGAGATACATCGTGGCTGAGATTCAAAATCAAAGACAAAACAATACCCCCGGCAACAATCGGGGTGGTCCCGGCAGCAATCGGGGTGGCCCTGGCAACAATCGAGGTGGTCCCGGCAACAATCGGGGCGGATTCCGGGGTGGAGGTGGTCGTTTTGGCCGCCGCCCACGTGGAAGAGATGACAGGCATGGTTCGGATGACAAGGGACCAGAATTGTTTGAAAAGGTGATCTACATCAATCGATCATCCAAGGTTGTCAAGGGCGGTCGTCGATTTAACTTCAGCGCATTAGTGGTCGTCGGTAATCGCGAAGGCAAGGTAGGATTGGGATTTGGCAAAGCTGGGGAGGTTGCCAGTGCCATTAAGAAGGGAAGCGACAATGCGCGCAATGAAATGGTTGGTGTCTCACTCAGAAACGATACGATTCCTCACGAGGTTCATTCCATCTACGATGGTGCCAATATCCTGCTCAAGCCTGCTTGCCCCGGAACAGGCGTCATTGCAGGCAAAGTCGTACGTTCGGTTCTCGATGCAGCGGGTGTGTCCAATGTGCTGACAAAATCACTGGGATCCAAAAATGCTGCCAACGTTGCCAAGGCCACTTTACAAGCCCTGCGAGAGCTCAAACTTAAAGAAGCAATTTATGCGAAACGGGGTATGAAAGTTATACCCCCTGCGGCTGAGAAGGTAACGCAGCCACAAGCGGAAACAACCCAAGCAGTTTAAATTTAGTACCATGCGACTTCATGATTTAAAGCCTCAACCAGGGGCTAAACACCGCAGAAAACGACTCGGTCGTGGCGAAGGTAGCGGACTCGGGAAAACCAGTGGACGTGGGCATAAAGGCCAACGATCCCGTTCAGGTGGAACGATCCGAGAGGGTTTTGAGGGTGGTCAGATGCCGTTACATCGACGTCTTCCAAAGCGTGGTTTTAACAACGCCAACCACACAATTTACTTTATTCCAGTGAATGTTGAGGACTTGGAAACCTTTGAATCTGGCGCAGTGGTGGATTTGGAATCCTTGCGCAAGGCCGGCTTGGCGCAGGGAAAAGGCCAGGGTGTTAAAATCCTCGGCCAAGGTGAGCTTAGTAAAAAACTCACTATCCAAGTACAAGCCTTCAGCGCATCGGCAAAACAAAAGATTGAAACCGCCGGTGGTGTTTGTGAGGTGGTGGCGCGCATTCCCAAAACAGGCCCTCGTGCTCTTTAATATACTGAAAGCTCATGCTCGGCTCCATTGTCAAAACCTTCAAGAACTGCTTTAAAATCCCAGAGCTAAGAAGTCGAATCATATTTACCCTGGGTTTACTGGGTATCTGTCGATTGATTTCGCTCATCCCGGTACCGGGGTTGGATGGTGCGTTACTCTCCGAGTTTCTTGCCGAAACAGCAGAACAAAACAACAACAGTCTGCTTGGCATGTATAGCCTCTTCACCGGAGGTGCCTTGGAACGCTGTGCCATTGGTTCGCTTGGGATTATGCCCTACATCAGCGCGACCATCATCATTCAACTCATGACAGCTGTCATGCCTGGATTGAGCAAGTTGGCACGTGAGGAAGGTGGTCGTGCCAAAATTATCCAGTATGGTCGCTACTTAACGGTGATCCTCTGCCTTGGACAAGGCTTCGTCATGGCTTTGGGGTGGGAAAAGCCGGGTGTACTTTTTCCCGGATTCACAGGTGATCTTGTACTTTCCGATTCGATGATCTGGTATCGCATCCAGACGGTCCTGGTGCTGACCTCGGGGACTCTTCTTCTCATGTGGCTTGGTGAGCAAATTACCGAACGTGGCATCGGTAATGGTATCTCACTTGTCATCACCATCGGCATCCTGGCTAGGCTTCCTGATGCGGTTACCCAAGTTTATCGTATGTTTGTTCCACCAGAAGGTGTTGAGGCCCAGTTCAACCTGCTGCATCTCGTTGCACTATTGCTTATTTTCGCTGCCGTTACTGCTATTGTCATTTCTGTGACGCAGGCGCAACGCAAAATACCTGTTCAGTATGCTCAGCGTGCAGTTGGACGTAAGGTTTATTCTGGGGGTAGTTCATTTATGCCATTGCGAGTCAATTACGCGGGGGTGATGCCTATTATCTTTGCTCAAGCCATATTGATGTTCCCAGACAAACTGTTCGCGACACTTGGAAGAACGACTGGTATCAAGTTCTTTGACGAAATCAGTGCCTTAATTGCATATGGGAGTGGCGGTTACATGCTTCTCGAAGGATTAATGATTCTGTTCTTTTCCTACTTCTGGGTGGCTACTCAGTTCAATGAGATTCAAATTGCTGATGACTTGAAAAAATATGGTGGATACATTCCCGGAGTTCGTCCAGGAAATGCCACGAGTGATTTCCTGCATCGTACCATGAGCCGCATTACTTTTGCTGGTGCCATGTTTTTGACCGGAGTTGCGATTATCCCACTTTTGATGCATCGGGCGATGGATGTGCCATTTGCAGCAGCTACTTTCTTTGGCGGGACAAGTCTTCTCATTACAGTAGGGGTGGTGCTGGATACCATGCGACAAATGGAATCCCACTTATTGACACGCCATTATGATGGCTTTCTCAAAAAGGGGAAAATTAAAGGACGATTTTAAGGAACCGTGACTCAAGGATCAGGAACGGTCCGAGTTGTCTCCAACTCCCTAGCGAAATGATTCGCAGCAAGAATGAAAAGGAAATCGCGAGCATGCGTGAGGCTGGCGCACTAGCCAACGCGGTGCTGCTTGATGTTGCCAAATCCATTGCACCAGGTGTCACCACACGGGAGATTGATGTTTATGCGTCGGAATGTATTCAGGGGTATGGTGCGAAATCGGCCTTCCTCGGTTACAGAGGTTATCCTTGTCACACCTGCATCTCAGTAAATGAGGAAGTAGTGCATGGTATCTGTGGGGAGCGTGGTATTCAATTTGGAGACATCATCAGTCTGGATGTTGGTGTTATTTATCAGGGATTCATCGGTGATAATGCCCTGACAGTGGCCGCTGGTGGTTGTGACCTTTCCACTCAAAATCTGATGGACGTTACTGAACATGCGCTTCACGAAGGGATTTCCAAGGCTGTGAAAGGTAACCGGGTGGTGGATATATCCAGAGCGATCCAGAATCATGTTGAGTCAAATGGGTTTACGGTCGTAAGGGAGTTCGTTGGACACGGAGTTGGAAGGAAAATGCACGAGGAGCCCCAGATCCCAAATTTTGTCGACGGATCACCGTCACCTAAATTGAAATCCGGGATGACCATCGCCATAGAACCAATGGTCAATATGGGGGGGCCTGAAGTGCGCGTGTTGGCCGACCAGTGGACAGTCATTACTAAGGATCGAAAACCGTCTGCCCACTTTGAACACACCATCCTTGTCACGGATGGAGAACCAGAAATTTTAACATGTGCGATCCGGACGGATTTGAAGACAAAGGCATTGTCTTAAGGAAAATTGGAGAGGAACGACTCTTGATCAAGATGGCAAATGGCCACCTTGTGATAGGGGTTCTTCCAAAAAAAACAAAATTAGAATTGTCAGGGGTAAGATCAAACGATAAGGTCGCCGTTTTCTTCTCACCTGCTGACATGAGTAGGGGAACCATTTTATAGCAAATGGACAAGATTGATTTATGAAAGTTAGAGCATCAGTTAAAAAACTTTGTGAGCACTGTCGCATTATCCGCCGGAAGGGCGTGATACGCGTGGTATGCAGCAATCCGCGTCATAAGCAGCGACAAGGCTGATTGGAAGGATAGATTTTTATGGCTAGAATCATGGGTGTAGATATTCCCGGACAAAAGCGAATCGATATCGCATTGCGATACATGTATGGCATCGGTCCGGCCGTTTCGAACGAAATCATTGAGGCAACAGGTATTAATCCTGCCACGCGGGCGAAAGACCTTTCAGATGAACAATTGTCAAAAATTGTTCATGCCATTCAAGAAGGGAAGTATGTCATCGAAGGCGACCTGCGGCGTGAAATAAGCATGAACCTGAAGCGTATGCAAGCCATCAAGTGTTACCGCGGAATTCGGCACATTCGTGGTTTGCCTGTTCGTGGGCAACGTACATCGACTAATGCTCGTTCGCGTAAAGGTGCACGCAAGACAGTAGGTATTCAGCGCAACCCCAACGCCAAAACTGGCATACATTAAGGCAACCCGCTAAATCGTTATTATGGCAGAAGAAGAACAAAAAAAAGCCGATTCCAAGAATCCCGAACCGGCGCCCAAGGTTCCCGTGGAAGGCACCTCTAAAAAGGAAGAGGCCAAGGCTAAGCCCACTGCCTCCCCTGAAAAGGAAGAGGCCAAGGCTAAGCCCACTGCCTCCCCTGAAAAGGAAGAGGCCAA
>JAAZXX010000272.1 GCA_014239995.1 Verrucomicrobiia bacterium | reverse complement strand
CCCCAAAATGGGCATCCCAGTTCTGTTGCTGATGACCGCCGCCTGAATAGAGTTGAACGAAGCGAACCCCGCGTTCGACGAGACGTCGAGCGATCAGGCACTGACGTCCGAAGTGGGCAGGTGGAATGGCCAGCGGATGGTCGTGTCTGGGTTCATTGAACCCGTACATCTCCAGGGTGGCCTCGGATTCACCGCTCAGGTCCAGAGCCTCGGGAGCCGATGTATGCAGCTGGTAGGCCAGATCGTAGCTTGCGATGCGGGCACCGAGTTCGGAGTAGGATTCACGTCCCCGGCGATGCTTTTCATTGAAGGCATTAATAGCATGCACATGATCCCGTTGCATCTCAAGGGTACGTAATCCAAGTGGACGCAGGTTGAGGATGGGATTCCCCGTTGCCCGCAGAACCGTTCCCTGGTAAGCCGCCGGCATGTAGCCCGCTGTCCAGTTGGCGGCCCCGGGAATCGGCCCGCCTCTCGGATCAAGCATCACCACAAATCCCGGAAGGTTGGGATTCGATGAACCCAGGCCATGCGCCATCCAGGCACCCAGGGAAGGATGGCCTTGAAGAATGCGTCCACAGTTCATCTGGAGATTGGCGGATCCATGGGCGAAGGAATCCATGTAGAGGGACTTGATGACCGCCATCTTGTCCATGTGACGGGCTATGTTTGGAAAGGCATCGGAGCACCACAATCCGGATTGGCCTCGGCGTTCGAATTTGCGCTGGGATCCAAGTAGTTTTGATTTTTTGATGTCACGTCGACGGATTTCCATATCCACCTCCTTACCATCAAATTTCTGGAGTTCAGGCTTATAATCGAATAAATCCATCTGGGAAGGTCCGCCATACATGTAAAGAAAGATGCATGCCTTGGCCTTGGCTGGAAAGTGACGCGCTTTGGGTGCGAGTGGATTGGCGATCGCAGATGCAGGTGCGGCAAAGAGACGTTCCCCTGGAAAGATTCCGGACAATGACCACCCTGCGATGGACGTCCCGAAGGCCTTCAGGAAGGCACGCCTGCTTTGATTCACGGAATGAGTGCCAAGTCCTAGAATGGATTCTTTTTGCAGATCGTCGGGCAGAGTGGAAGGGTCAATCGACATAGACAAATGCGTTGAGGTTTAGAAGCAGATTACAAAAGTCGTGAAAAGCGCGTCCTTGTGCCGAAGCCCCGCGGCGGATTTGATCAATGGGTCCGTTCAAATTCATGGGGCGACCATCGGCACTTGCCATAAGCTGCGTGAAAATGACTGCTCCACCCACGGAGGTTACACCAACACGCCCTGCATCGGAAAAGGTCGTGTTTTCTGCTTCCAATCGCGTGTCATGAATCGTTGCTTCGAGGGTCTGATCCCTGATGGACACGGCAAAATTGACGGTTGCCTTGTCTGCCAGGGGAAGATCCGCCCGGGCGAGTAAGGTAATGCCCTGGTCCTTCTGGTGCAGGAGGAGCGCTATTTCCTCTTGTGCCGCATCGATACGGCATTCATACCCTTCATACACGTCATCATCGACCGTTCCACGTAAAAGCAGCCCGACGCTGACGTTGCTGGTTTCCATTTTAAACTGTCCACGTAATTCCCAATCCACGGCTTGGCCCTGAGCTAACACAAAAGGCGGCGCGTCCAAACGGCTGTTGATGATACCTTCGTATTTGCCTTCCCACTTTCCCTTGAAATACTCCCAACCCGCGTTTCGAGGTCCCTTGAGAAACTGATGCGCCGGTAGTGCGGCCTGATAGCCATCAAACAGGGCTGACGCATAATCTGGAACGAATCGAAGATGCCCGGATCTGCCAGCGTAATGTGAGGTCTGCTTGGCAAGATAGGTCTTGGCCATCTGCACCTCGTCCTCATCGGGTGCCCGGGCCAGTGTCTGTAGAAAGGCCGCATGGACAGGGCGCTCTTCCTCCAGGCAGTTCAGAGCAATACGTTCAGCACAGGCATGTACGAATGCACCATTCAGCATCAACAGGGCTTGCGGGGCCACGGTGGTCACAGGCCGCACTCCAAGCGAGCTTTCGGTATTGGTGTAGTCAAATATTTCAAAAAAGGGATACACCATGGTGCGTTTGACGAAGGCATAAACGCTGCGTTGATTCTGCTCCGCTTCAGAGGACCACCCCCAACCCCTTCCTGGGCGTGACCCTCCCGCGACGACTTCGCCATTGACCGCTGGAAAAAATCCCTTTTCTGCGCGATTTCCACGGTTGAGAGCTCCAGCCACATGCAGCATGGCATCACGCATGGTTTCCGCTTCCAGGCGGCGCATATTTTGCCGCCACAAAAAACGATTGTCCGGATCCATCGATGCGTTCCTCGCATTCGTAACACTGCTTCGCCTCCAGGCCTTTGAGTTCATCACCACGCGGTGCAGGTGCTTGATGGACCATCCTCCATTGACCAATTCCGCAGCCAGCATGTCCAGGAGTCGCATGTTCGAGGGAGGATGACCAGAACGACCGAAATCGTTTGGCGTGGTGACGATGCCTTTGCCAAAGTGATACTGCCATACCCGATTGGCCATGACACGGGCGGCAAGAGAAGACGCTTCAACCATCATCCACTCGGCAAATGCAAGGCGTAATCCAGTGGATCGTTCGGTTGGAACAGGTGATGGTTTTCCTCCACCGAGAAAATTCGGGAAGCGGGGTTCAACCTGCACGGAAGGTCGACCTGCATTTCCGCGAACCAGCACAAAGGTTTCTTTTGGTTCGGGACCATGCTCGGTCATGGCCATTGCCTTCCCGTCGGCAATCTCCAGAAGGCCTTCAGGATAAGGTTTTGCATTTCGAAAAAAAGCCAGCAGTTCGTAATACTCCCTCTGGGCTATCGGATCGAACATATGGTCGTGACAGCGGGCGCACCCTACAGTGACCCCCAGAAAAGTCTCAGAACTGGTTCGAAGCATGTCGTCCAAGCCGTCAAATTCCGCGGCGCGTTTGTCATCCGGTTCATCGTCGTAGACTCCCAGTCGGTAAAAACCAGTGGCCACAACGCCCTCGTCTCCTGTTTCCGGCATCTCGTCCCCGGCCAACTGTTCCTTGACGAACTGATCATAGGGCTTGTCCTCATTGAAGGACTTGATGACATAATCACGGTAGCGCCATGCCTCAGGCTTTTCGTCGTCACGTTCGTAGCCGTTGCTTTGGGCAAAGCGTACCACGTCCAACCAATGTCGTCCCCACCGCTCGCCATACCCCGGCATCGAAAGCAGGCGGTCGATCATGCGTTCAAGGGCGTCGGGTCGTTCATCCGTTTCGAAAGACGTGATTTCCGCATGGCTTGGCGGCAGGCCAATCAAGTCGAAATAGGCACGGCGGATCAGTGTGCGCCTGGAAGCCTCTGGGTTGGGTGTGAGTTGCTCTTCCTTGAGTCGCAAGGCGATCAGGTCGTCCAGAGTGGGGGTGATCTGTGCTGGTAAGGGTTGAAAGGCCCAATAGTCTTCATCGACTGAAAGGGCGTGACGTTCCCCAGCCTCCTCACCGCTGGAAGGATGCTTGCTGGAAGTGTCGATGGAATGTGAGGATTCCCCCGGCCATGGTACGCCCATGGCAATCCACTGACTGAGACGTTCGATAGCGCGACGGCCTAACTTTTTCTTGGGCGGCATCTGCAGGTCAGAAGTGGTGTATTGGATCGCCTCAATCATCAAGGAACCCTCGGGGTTTCCTGGAACCACGGCAGGTCCCGTGTCTCCCCCCTTGAGGATGCCTTGCAAAGTGTCCAATCGCAGGTTTCCCTTGTGTTTTTCGGTTGTGTGACATTCAAGGCAATACTCGATCAAGAGAGGCCTGACATGGGTTTCGAAAAACTCAGTTTCCTTCAAATCAGCCGCTTCCATGACAGGCGCACGGAATACAAGCAACAGGAAGACCCACATCGGACTCAAGTGTCCGAAAGTCGAGAGCTTTTGGCATGATGTTAATTTAGGAAATCCCATACCGGAACGGGTGATCTAGGTTGTATCCTACTGAGTTCCCACAAATCTGAGCAAGACCATAGTGGTCTTCTTGGCGTATTAACGCATGCGACACGACCTGCAATGAACTTCTCAAGTGCTTGTATCGATGCGTCATCGAGTTCCGCTCAGATGGGGAAGGGGACCGTGGGGATCATTTTGCAAAAAAATCAGGAACCAGCGCGAGTTCCTTATTCATTGGATTTAACAAGCGCATGGGTCTTTCAAGTCATCTTTGCTTGAAACCAGGTTTCAGACAAAATCCTTTTTCTTTTCAGCGAAGGACATCGATTTCACGGATAGTCACGCAAACTCAATGTCTGCTTCCCGACGGTTTCCATGGTTATGAAGCACTTCAAGTGAGCTTTGCGTGAACTTGTGAACAACCATGCGGCATCGTAATAAAGAGTGTACGCCCTTCGCTTAAGTTTGCTTGCCCTGGGGGGGGAGCTTTGGAACCTTCTCCAAACAATGCGTGCCAGGTTATTTTATGCCGTGGGTGTCATGATCCGATATGGTATCAGCTTATTTTCAAGCGTGTAAGCACATCATTCATAGATGCCAGGTTTTCGGAACCGGTCAGCAACGCACTCAGGCCGGTGAGTGCTGGATGGCTCCTTGCCAGTTCATATTTACCATTCCCGAACCAAGTGGAACCATGATTGGAAGGATGGTCTATTTGACCGCACATGTCAGGATTCGTCATTTTTCTATGAATTAGGCACGCATTAAGCTCAGAAAACTGCGGGTCAAAACTGAAAATCGACCACGGAAAGGTGATGATGCTGCGATACAAAAGGAGACTCAGGAATACGCATAGACGGTTTAACTTTTTTTCTTCTGAAGGCATAGCGCTCCATTGGACAGCGAAGACCTCAAATGCCGGCGAGGTTGGAACAAAGCAAAGCAAGTTGGAGGTGTATGTTCCTGAAGGATATACTCAAAAGCTTGCGACATCAGGCACCGACCTGCACGAGGGTTTCCATTACCCGTTTAACTCCTCTGGGTTTTCTGAAATCGATGGCAAGGCGACCCTTGAAAACCCAGGGCAAGGACAAAACTTTTTTCTGAAAATTCCCCGAGGCCTGCAATCTTCAACCTCGTTGGCAACTTACATGAGGGAAGGGCATTTTGGCTTCGTGGAGCATATTCCGGATGAGGGGTAAATGAATGCATACGAATCTGTTCAGTGATTTCTGGATCATCTCGGATATGTCCTCACTCCATTGTCCCCTGCCTGGGGGCAAGAGGAGGCTCTCGACCACGATGTGGGGCAACGGTTGGCAGCCTCTTGAATTTTTGACGAAGTTAGAAAACGACTGTAGTTAGAATCATGAAAAATCCCAATGACGCGTTCTCGTTCGTGACACCCAATTTACCGGCTGTTTCAAGCTATGCCTGGGTGTTTCTCATCGTATTCACATGCACCGAACTTGTTTGTTTTGGACATGGTTCGGTATCTGACCCTGTGAGTCGGGTCTACCGGATTTTTTTGGAAAATCCAGAGAGTCCGGATCGCCCTGTATCGGCGGATGCCATCGCAGTGGCAGGAACACAGCCATTTTACGATTGGTCCGAAGTCAATCGCTTGGTTCCAGACTATGCCGTGGATAACCTGGATGCCTACCGGTCCCTGATTCCCGACGGCACGCTTGCCGGGGCTGGTCGGGATAAATATGCCGGATT
>JAAZXX010000271.1 GCA_014239995.1 Verrucomicrobiia bacterium | reverse complement strand
CATCAAGTACTGCCAGGCAACGGCAAAGCCCGGGTCGGGAATATTGAAGGCCCAGGGTACATAGCCGTGTAATTCACGGCCATGGGGGCTACCTGCAAATTTCCCACTTTGATAGGTGAGAGTGTGTGCTTTGACTATATTACCCTCTTTATCTGTTTCCTCCCGACTCGACATGGGAAAGAAAAAGTTTCGTTTGGGATCCCAGAGTTTTTCCTGAATTTGTTTTTTCAAATTCGCGGCGATGGACAGATATTCCTTTTCCAATTCCTTGTCCTCATCCAACGCCGAGATTTTGGCCAGGGCAGTGGCGTCGGCCCACATGTAGGAGTTGAATGAGGGACGGAATGCTCGGTCACCTCTGAGGATGTCCTTCGTTTGACGACTGTTGATATTGAACTCCATGCCATCGTCATGTCCGGTCTGCCAGAACATGTTCATTTCCTCGACCCAATGTCGCGCTTCCCAGCCTTTGAAGTTTTCAACCAGGTCCGGGAAAAGATCGATGATGAAGTCCTTGTTGGGATGAACCTGATGAACCGCCCAAGCAGAGTCTGCCAACCAGGATGAATATTTTCTGGGTTGGGCGCCTTTCGTTCTAAACCAGTAACGCAGGTAGTCGCGCGCAACGCGTGGGTTGTGCATCCAGCGTATTTCATTGAACTGGTGTCCGGATGGGCAGGCGATTGCCCCATAAGCACCAGACCAGAAAGGTCGATTGGCAAATTCAGTCAGTGAATACCCGCTGGCGGGCGAACCGTAACAGATATGTCGGGTGACCAGTTCCCAGCGGTAGTAATAGGTCGCATCAATCTCTTTGTCAGGCGTCTCTAAAAAAGGGATATTGTCCTTGTACCAATCAAAGTCCTGATTTTGCAGCCAATCAAGCGACTGCAGAATCTTGTCCTTATTGATGTGTGACTCTGTGGCTGAACTTTCTGGTGCCAGACTTGAAAGGACTGCGAAGATGATCGTCCAGGAGTAAAACTTGTCCTTATTCACCCAGCACCTCTCTCAGATCAGGCGCAACAGTACGGCCATCGCCATGCATCTTCTGGTCTTTGGCGATTTCGCTGACGATGTAATCGACGCGGTCCTTGAAACGCTGATCTCCAGAACTGGCGTACATCAGCGACAAGGCGCTCATGCAATGGCCAGTGGTCTGTCCGACGATATCTTCACGTGCCCAGCCGCCATAGCGCTCGCCCTTGATCGGTAAACCGGCCCGTTCGCGATAGGGCCAGACCATCCGATCGGCATCCAGACCCAGCAGGTAATTCTGGTTGACCTTCATCGCTCTCTTGAACTTGCCAGGGAACAGCTTTACCTGACCGAGACCGAAGGGGTGCGCCTTCACTTGAACCTTGGGGGCAACCTTTGTCTTTCCATAATAGCCATCGCCCCTGGGCCCAGCAGCCGCCCAGGGAAGACCGATCATCAAGGCTACTGGAATTACCATCATGTGCTTCATCATCTTTATTTCTGGTTCAGCAAATTGATTGTTGCACCAAACGATCGAACACGGATTTCCAAATTCGATTCTCACCCCATCACTTACTCTGGGGCCATCACGTAGGCTCAAACAAGCAAGCCTTCTAATGGCCCGTTACTATCGGCAAATTGCTCCATACCGGTCCCCATCAATTGTGCTTGTGACAACCAGAGATTTGCCAGGGGCGTATTCTCGGGGCAATTGAGGAGACCGCCCGTCTTGAGTCTACCATTGGCAGAGCCTGCCACGATGATGGGAAGTTCATTCATGGTGTGATCTTTTCCATCGCCCAATCCTGAACCCAAAGTGACCATGGAATGATCCAAGAGGGTTCCTTCCCCCTCGCTGATCGCATCCATCTGCTCCAGAACTTCCGCAAACAACTCCACGTAGAACCGGTCTACCTGAACCAGAAAGTTCTTCACTTCTTGGTTGTCTTGACCGTGCGTGAGGCCATGGTGGGATTTGGTAAATTTCAATTCATGGTAGCGTTGCGGCGATCCCCACCTCTCGGGCGCAAGCATGAAGGTGGCGACGTGGGTCAGGTCGCCTTGAAATGCCACTACGAGTAACTTACCCATCAGCCTGATGTACTCCCCTCGGGTCATGGGCCCCTCACCGGGTTCATCCATCTCCGCCCTCTTGTTGTTATTGTAGTACCTGTTCAACTTGTCGATCTGCTTCTCGATTTCCCTGACGGATTCGAAGTACTCATCCAACTTGTCCTTGTCTCGAGGCGAGAGGTTCTTCTTGAAGTTGGAGGCATCTTCCAAAATCAGATCAGTGATGTCTTTGTCCGAGTTCCTCGTCTTGAAGAGTCGTTGGTAGACCTGGCTCGGATCTTTCATGGCAGTCGCCACATGCTCCGGGCCATACCAGGAGATATTGTCCAGGTAGATCGACTCCCTGAGATCTTTGAAACTATTGCAGTTCAATTCCAGGGTCCTGTCCATTGGGTAAGGTGACTTCAGCTCGCCATGAGGATTGGCCGAAGAGAGAAAACAGGAACTGGCCTGGTTGTGAACATCGGTGCCTCTCACATTGACCCTGGACAACCCGGTGATCATGGTCACCTTGCCTCCCACTTTTTTGAGCGAACTCAGGGTGGGCATCGATAGAAAGTCAGTCTTACCCTTTTCCGGAAAAAAGTGGTCCCTCACAAAACCCATCGGCGAATAAAATGATGCGAAACGCAGTGATGGATCTTTCGCCTTCTTGGTAATTGGATCGTCTGCATACGCCTCGAGCCAAGGAAGGGCCATGGCGCTGCCGCTGGCACTGAGTAGAAACTTTCGCCGGTTTATGGATTTCATGGTTTTGTATTTTGCGTTAATTTTGTAGTTTGAGTAAAAATTGGATGGACTACAACGTTCTTGATGACGTCTCTCATCCTGTAGCGACTTCCTTTGCTTGCCTCTGCGATTTCACCTGCGGCAATTCGATCTGCCAAGGTCAGCTCTCTCCCCAAAGCATAGGATAAGAGGTGCCCGACGAATGCCTTCACGAACACTTCCTTTTCTGCGAGGATAGCGTCCTTGAATCCAACAACATCGTTGAACTCATGTTTACCGAACAATTGCCCGCTGGCATCCACATTCAAGCCTGTCCGGTATTCATCTCTCCAGCGTCCTAGCAAATCGTAGTTCTCCAGGACAAATCCCAAGGGATCGATCTTTTGATGGCAACCCGCACATTGGGCGCTACTGCGGTGCTGTTTTAGTTTTTGGCGGACCGTCAAACCCTCTTTCTGAAGCGTTGCGTCATCCGCCTGCAAGCCGGGCACGTCGTCTGGTGGAGGCTGGGGAGGGTCATTGAAGATGACCGAAGAGACCCAAGAGCCTCGTGTGATTGGCAGTGAACGAAACGGGCTCGACGTCATCACCATCACCGCCCCAGTCGTGATCACGCCACCATACCTCCTGTCTTCGAGAGACTTTCGCTTAAAATCGATATTGCGCAGGTTTACATTGATCGCATAGGTAGCCGCCCTGCCCTGATACCATTCGGACAACAAGTGGCTCCGGTAGGTGAAGTCGGAATCTACCAGCTCCAAGATTGGCCGGTCCTCGATGAAGACAGTTTCAAAATTCAACAGGGGTTCCAACATCATGTGCATCCCTCTCTTGTAGGAGATTTTGTCGTCACCACCGAAGTAGTAGTCCCGGTGCGTTTTGAAATCGGGAGACGCAGACACCACATTGTTTAGTTTCAACCACTGGGGTGCGAAGCTATCGCAGAAGTTCTTCACGCGAGGGTGATTGAGCATGCGATCCACTTGCTCATCCAGCACCTCGGTGTCTTGGATCTTCCCATTCTCTGCCAATTCCAGCAGTTCGTCGTCGGGGATAGAGCTCCATAGAAATAGTGCTAGGCGCGCGGCCAGATTGAACGAGGCCTGATTCGACGATGCTTCGTTTACTTCGTTGTAAACGAAAATGAATCTCGGAGAAGCCAAGGCCGCCGACACGACGCTTTTCATGCTCCTGGTAAATTCTGCGTTCTTCTTGTACTGCTTGTCAAAATACCCCGTGTAGAGTTTCAAGGTTTTTTCATCGGGGGGAGACTTGAATGCTTTGAGAAGAAATTTATGGATTCGCCGATGGGCTATTTCTTCAATGGATTGCTTGAGTTTGGGTCTAACCTTCTCGGGCATTTTCCAACTGCCGACCATCTCATCGTTGGCCACGTCCTGATCCCCGGCCGCAAGGCTTTCGACTTGATCTTTGCTCAATCCAGATCGGTAGAGACGAATGTCATTCAAGTCACCGTGAAAGGGCTCGTTGCCATGCACACCGATCACCATCGGCTCTGTGCTCTGCATTTGCAACTTGCCAAACAGCGCCTTGCTACCGACCTGCTTACCGTCAATGTAGAGAGCGATCTGCTTGCCCTCATAAGTTCCGGCGACGTGATGCCATTCGCCGTCTCCGAGCACTTTTGGATCCACCGAGGCGCCGAATTCTTCATAACGACCTGCGATGCCTGCGCCCATCCATAGCCCCCACGTGTCGCCCGTCCGACCGATCGCCAATAGTTGGCGCCTCCAAGAATCCTCTCGGCGTACAATGGTCTGCCAGTGGTCGGTCGTTTTGCTTGGGCGGATCCAGCCGCTGATCGTCAGTCCGGTGCTACGAGTTGCAACGGATCTATCAACCGCAATGGAGGCTCCTCGAGCTTTGGATTTCGTGCTTGATGGATCCTCGAACAACTCATCCCATACACGACAGTTCTCGTCGAAATTCTCTGCGTTTACGATGGATCGACTGAGTTCCAGGAAGGCTTCCATCAGCACTGGAGACAGACTCAGATGATCGCCACGATTGTTAAAACCATTTTCTGCGGGAGAATCCTTGGGGAACGCCATCACTCCGAGCAGGCGATTCTCCAGCATTTGCTGCAGCCCCATTATCCGATTGCCAACGCTGACGACCTTGGGCATCTCACGTGATTCCGGTTGGAAGTAATGGTTGTGGTCTCTGATAATACGATCGTTGATGGAGTAAACCCAGGATTCCAGATCAAAGAGATCCCTGACCGCATTGCCATATTCAAAACGGTTCATGCGTCGTAGCCTTAGTGGGATGACTTGCTGGCCGTGACCCTGCGATACGGCATTTTGAAAAGCCTTGTTCAGTTCCGATAACATGAACTTGCGCTGGCTGTCACTCGGCTGCGTTCCCTCTTCCGGGGGCATCTCGTTTTTCTCCAATGCCCCGATCATTTTTTCGATCAGAAGAGGATTCCTTTCGAGATCCAACCAGGATTTGAGTTCGGTTAGATCGACCTTTCCTTTGGTCTTCTTTTGACCGTGACAGTCATGACAATGCTTCTCGAGAATGGGCTGAATCCCTGTCTTAAAGTCGACCACACGGGTAGAAGGGTTCTCAGCTTGTGCGCTGGAGCAGAAGACAATTACGGTTGCGACTGCCATCTGAAGCCCAAGCTTGGCAACGCAGCGGCGAATGCTCTCCGTGATTAGATGACCCAGTCTGTCCCCGGCGTCCACCGGCGCCAGTCGGGCCACCCACTTCATTATCCCTTGTCCTTTTCTGGTATTCATCCTTTGCTAATTATCAATTGTTTTCATGAATGCATCGCGCAAATGTAGCGTGTCACCCCACAGGGATTCTCATGCGTAAGTCATAAACCGCACGGCATGAGAC
>JAAZXX010000270.1 GCA_014239995.1 Verrucomicrobiia bacterium | reverse complement strand
GGAACGTCGGGCCGTAATCAATGTTCTGGATCATGGCTTCAGAGCGCGTGCCAGGTGTGATTTTTCCAGGCCATCGCGCAATGAAAGGCATTTTGAGTGATTCCTCGAACATCCAGCGTTTGTCATACCAACCATGTTCTCCGAGATAAAATCCCTGGTCCGAGGAGTAGATGACCAGTGTGTTTTCACTCAACCCATTTTGGTCCAGGTAATCTAGAATTCGCCCAACACTGTCATCCACGGCCTGCACTGATCCGAGGTAATCATGCATGTAGCGTTGGTATTTCCACTGAACAATCTCCTGTTCCGAGAGCTCACCCGCCTTCATTTGATGGATAAATGACTGGTTTTCGGCTTCGTAGTAGGCATCCCAGGTGCCTTTTTGTGCATCTGTCATGCGTCGGTATTCTCCGTTACCCAGGTTTGAAAAGTGTTGTGTGAACTGGTTTTCCCCGTGGAATTTGGTGTCATGTCCCCAATGGAAGTGCTGCTTGAGGGTCATTTCGTTTTCAGTGAGCAATTTTGAGCGACCTGAGTAATCGTCAAACAGGGATTCAGGTTCTGGTATGGTTCCAAGTTTGTAACGTCCAAAGTGACGTGGATGCGGCGACCAATTTCGGTGTGGGGCCTTATGCTGGCACATGAGCATGAAGGGTGCATCCTTGTTCTTTTGTTCCTTGAGCCAATCAATGGCCAGATCAGTGATCAGGTCGGTGCAGTAGCCTTCATAGCGCTTACGACTCCCGTCCATCTGGATCAGGTCTGGATTATAATAATTACCTTGGCCTGGCAGGACCTCCCAGTAATCAAAACCGGTTGGGTCTGTGCCAAGATGCCACTTGCCGATCATTGCGGTCTTGTAGCCAGCTCCCTGCAGTAGTTTGGGGAATGTGGTCTGGGTGCCATCAAATCGATCCCCGTTCCGCAGAAAGCCATTTCTGTGACTGTGTTTACCAGTCAGAATGCACGCTCGTGACGGACCGCAGATAGAGTTGGCGCAGAAAGAATTGACATAAAGCGCACCTTCCTTCGCCAGACGGTCTATATGCGGAGTTTTGTTGACCTTGGAACCATATGCTCCGATGGCCTGTACGGCATGATCATCACTGAACACGAAGACAATGTTGGGCCGTTGATTTGACGCGGCGGTCACCGTGAACACGAGCAAGGCTTGCCCCAGCGAGCAAACAAGGAATCGCAGCGTTAAGTATGTGTGGAGGATTTTCTTGAACGGATGATCCATCGCTAAAGATTCACGCACCCAGGATGCTTAGTCAAGTAAGTCCTCCTTCCTAAGACGCTCGTCAGATCCACTTATAAATCCTATGGTAGGTATTCATGAAGGGCCCCAAAGCCATCTTAGAATCCCTGTTTCAATACCTTCAGCCCTATGTCAGGCGCCACTGGGTAGGGTTCCTTGCTTGGCGGCAACGCTTCCAGTTGTCGGACCAGGCTCTGCATCTCCTGATTGCGGCTGTGATCGGCGTGGCCGGTGGTGGAGTCAACGTGATATTTGTCAGGATCATTGATGGGCTCCAGTATTTTCTATGGGAAGAGGCGCAGGATGGTCTGACTCCATTTCAATCGAATCATTGGGGAAGATTCTGCATTCCTGCTATCGGGGGTCTTGTTGCGGGATGTATTTTGTATCTGGGTTCAAAATGGTCAGGTAGGAAAGGGGGCGGGAACCTGCTTGAGGCGGTTGCCATGGGGGATGGAACATTGCCCTTCAGGGCCTCACTCGGCCAGGCGCTCTCCTCAGTGACGAGCATTGTTTCGGGTGCAGCCATTGGGCGTGAAGGGTCCATTACCCAGTTCACCAGCATGCTCGCATCGCAGTGGGGTTCCTTCGCGGCTTGGCACCCATATCGTCTCAGGTTAATGGTGTGATGCGGGGCTGCCGCGGGAATGGCTGCAGCCTACAATGCGCCCATTGCTGGTGCCGTGTTTGCGGCCCACATCGTTTTGGGCAACTTTTCGATGCACTTGTTTGCACCTCTGGTCTGTGCTGCAGTGATGGCCTCCATGGTCTCCAGAAGTTTTTTCGGCATGGATCCCCTCTACCAGACCTCCATTGGCATGAATATTACTTTAACTCAATTGCCCTTATTCCTTCTTTTGGGGGTCCTCTGTGGATTGGCCGGTGGTTTTTTCCAGAAAACCATGCAATGGTGCAGAACTCTTTTTCAATACGCCTCCATACCATTGCCATTTCAAATGGCCATCGGTGGGGCAGCCATCTGTGGCTTGGCTGTTTCGTTTCCACAAGTACTTGGTAACGGCTACCATGGTGTGAACCTGATCCTGGCACATCAGTTTGATCTTTCAACGGTCATTACCTTGTTGTTGCTTCGATGGGTTGCCACCATTTTCGCCGTTGGATCCGGTGCTGTAGGTGGGGTGATGACTCCGACCTTGTTCCTTGGTGCTGCTGTGGGTGGGACATTCGGGCTCTATGCAACCCACGTCCATTGGTACCCTGAAATACCGGTTGGAGTTTTTGCGCTGGTGGGTATGAGCAGCATGCTTGCAGCTACCACTCACAGTCCCTTGCTGGCGATGATCATGATTTTTGAGATTTCCTTGAATTACAACCTCATGCCGGCCCTCATGATTGCTTCAGCTGTTTCCACGCTGGTGGCCATGCAGGTTCATCGAACCAATATTTACAGTGAGTCCCTTTATGCCAAGGGGATGGATGAAGCTTGGGAGTCCGGGCAATTCGGGGAAGCCTCCAGACAAAGGGTTGGGGACTTCATGCGCTTGCCTGTCGTGCCACTTCACGAAAATGCCGTTTTCACTGAAATTGCCGATCGATTCATTACAAGCCCCTTCCACTATCTGCCTGTCGTGGATGCTCAAACGCGGTTGAAGGGAATGGTGGCGCTCAATGACCTCAAGGAATATCTGCACATGGGAGATCAGTTGAAGGGAGTCATTGCTCTTGATATCATGCGCCAACTTCCCAGTTGCCTGACCCCGGGGCAGCGACTGGACGAGGCATTGCCAATTTTATTATCCACAGAAATGCAACATGTACCAGTGATCAACAATCGAAGTGAAAAAAAACTTATTGGTTCAGTGAATCGTAGTGAGGCACTGGGGCAATTGGTGGAGGCGATGGACTTGCGGAATCAACTTGTGGGAAAGTCATCCAATAGAAAATGACCATGAAATCTCTGATTGAACTATCCGTATTCAACCCATGCCGGCAACTGCTGGCATGCGCATGTCTGAGTGTCGCGCTATCCTCTCCGTTCATAACGAAAGCGGAGGAACCCGTTGCGAGTGCCAATCAATTGCCATACCTGAAACCCCAGAAACTCCACAACGTTATGGATTCCTTTGATATACGGGACGGGTTCGCCATGGACCTCGTCGCAGGTGAACCGCTCGTGGTGGATCCTGTAGCCATGGATTTTGATGCCCATGGTCGCGCGTTTGTAGTGGAAATGGTGGGGTATTCCGAGCATCGCCCCGAACGTCTTGGAAGGATTCGTCTGCTTGAGGATCGGAACGATGACGGGGTTTTTGATAGTAGCCAGATTTATGCCCAAGGTCTTGCATGGCCCACAGCGGTGACATGTTATGATGGGGGCGTTTTTGTGGGAGCTACTCCTGAGATCCTCTATTTCAAGGATACCGACGGGGATGATGTCGCTGACCTGCGCCGATTGGTTTTTACTGGCTTTGCTGCTGATAGTGCGCCCTACCGCGTGGATCAGCTCAACATGCAGGCCATGTTAAACTCCTTTCATTGGGGGCCAGACAACCGAATTCATGGTGCCACCGGACCTGCAGGGGGGCGGGTTTTCTCGCCAATGCGGTCGGATCTCTCTCCTGTTAATCTGCGAGGAAGAGATTTTTCATTCGACCCGAAAACGTTCGAAATCAGGGCTGAAAGTGGAGGTGCACAGAATGGATTGTCTTTTGATCATGCATGGAGAAAATTTGTCTGTAGTAACAGTGATCACATTCAATATGTGGTTTACGATCAAGAATTTGCGGGCAGGAATCAATTCATGTCCCCACGTTCCGCCCGCATAAGCATCGCAGAGGATGGCCCTGCAGCTCCGGTTTTTCGCATCAGCCCGGATGAACCGTGGCGGGTCATACGTACCCGATGGCGTGTTGCAGGAGCGGTGCGAGGCCCGATTGAAGGTGGGGGTACCCCCTCTGGTTATTTTACCGGTGCTACAGGAGTCACTCTTTATACAGGTGATGCGTGGGGGAAGCCTTTCCTTGGAAATGCCTTTATTGCGGACTGTGGCAGTAACCTGATTCACCGTAAGGAAATTCGAGTCCATGGAGCGGTTCTTTCCGCACAACGTCCTTTGGAGGAGCAAGGAATTGAATTTGTTCGTTCCAGTGATAACTGGTTTCGCCCAGTGCAGTTCGCAAACGGGCCTGATGGAAACCTCTATGTGCTGGATATGTATCGAGAAATCATTGAACACCCTTGGTCCTTGCCCCAGGGCATTAAGCAGTTCCTGGATCTGAACCGGGGTAATGATCGAGGTCGGATTTATCGATTGCGACGTCGAGCTTCAGGGGCAAGCTCGAGAACCTTGCCTGGAGATGTGGATGCTCACGGATGGGTGGCGATGCTCGGACACTCCAATGGCTGGCACCGACGTACTGCCTCGAGACTTATCTGCCAAGATGGGGATCTTGACTTAAATCATGGTCTGCAGGCAGCACGTGTGGATCGGGATAATCCGTTTGCGCGCATGCATGCCTATCAGGCTCTCTTGGGCCTAGGCCTTTGTCGTCTGGAGGACATCAAAGCTGGTCTGCAGGATACCTCACCCATGGTTCGCCGCTCCGTTCTCGCTCATCTAGGTAGAATGGATGCAGGGTATATGTCCCGGGAGGATTTGGCGGCAACCCTCCCTCCTCTGGTCGAGGATGATGCGACACGGTTTTTGGCTGTGCTAGTGATGTCCAAACATGCAATGAAGCCAGCTGAGCAGGCAAAATCACTTTGGAAGTCCATGGTGATGGAGAGGGATGAGAAATCTTGGATGCAGTTTGCGGTGATGAACGCCATGGAGGAATGCTTGCCTGAATTTCTCGATCATCTTGTGGATATCGATGATGTCAACGGGTATCCACTGGATAATCCAGGGGTTTTTTATGACATGGTGGGTCATTCGGCTGAAAAGAGCGCGATCATGAAGGCGTTCAAGTCCCTGAACCGTCAGAATATCTCCGAGTGGAGACTTGTTGCGCTGCAAAACCTCGGAAAGGGATTAAGGCGAGGGGGCCTCTCTTGGGACATTATCCCCGCAGAGGAAAAGGGGAAGGCATGGTTGGATCATCTGGAGTGGTTGAAAACCGATTGGAAGACACAGCCCGCTAAAGCTCGAAAAGTCATCGCATTGCTGGGGCAGTCTGTCTCTCCCCTCATGAAACAACAATGGATGACATGGTTGGCAAGCCCGCAATGGATGCCTTTGCACCCAGACCTGGTGGGGGCAGTGGCTTCCTCCCTGACGGTGGATGATCTTGAACTGGTTTGGGAGCGGTGGGAGGGATGGAGTCCTGCCACCAGACAGGTTGCGCTTGGAATCCTGCTTGATCGGCCCGAGGTTATCGCCGCATGCGATCAGGCTGGCATAGCCATTGTCGGTGTTTCGGCCAAGGCAATCGATTGAGCAA
>JAAZXX010000026.1 GCA_014239995.1 Verrucomicrobiia bacterium | reverse complement strand
CAAAGGCCAGCCTGGACACCTCCGGAAAACCTTCAGGATGCAGCGACCCAAGCGGTGGACAATCCTTTTCGTTCACAAGGACGGGAGCGGTAATCACAGGAATGCCCGCAAACGCAAAATGCTGAAACATGTCACGCAGGTTCTGCCTGAAACGGTCCAGGATTTTTTTTCTGCGCGGATCATCGGGATGCAGACGATGCTTACGAAAAAAATCCATGTCCGGAGAAAATGCCTGAGCTTCCCCACCCGGGGAAAACATCGAGGCAATCAATTGACCCGTCTTGGTAGCATGCAGTGCCTGCTGAAGCCTCATCCGCCATACAACTTGTTCTCCAGCCCAATCTGATCCCATCCCATCCCATCCTTCCCATTCGTTGTTCCCCGCATACAAGATGACGAGATCTGGATCATAGCGGGTGCATTCAAGGGCGATGAGACGCAGCACGTGCGAGTGGATGCCGCGCATGGCCAGGTTGATCACCTCAAAGGTTCGATCCGGATAACGATGGTGCAGCATGCGATCCAGCACGCGGCTGAATCCAAACGCAGGCTCGGGGGTTCCCAGTGCAGCAGCATCTCCAAGAACAAAGAGGCGCATGGTCCCTTTTTTCTTCGCAGGTAAAAACCTGAAAGGATGTGGCTTGAGAAGACTTTTTTTAGAATGGAATTGCCAGGTGAAATGTTCATTTTCAACCATCATCCCCGTTTTGGGATCCTTGAGGAAAAAGGTAGTGGGATCGCCATAGCCAAAGGTCCTGAGCACCACCTCAAGCACCAGGAGCAAGCACAGAGCCAGCAGCAGGACCACACAGAATCCCAGGATCGTACGCTGCCAAGGTCGCCATTGAGAGAAGTAGCGGCGTGCACCTTCTTGAAGCATATTGAGCTGAGGTTTCAAACCACCGGACATGCACGACAGGCTAGGTGGAGAAGGTTGAAGGGAAAAGCCTATTTGCGCCCCGGTTGTTCGGCAGGACTACTCATGCCGGATGTCTCGAGCCTCACAGACATACACCACTTGCTCGGCAATATTGCTGGCATGATCTCCGATGCGCTCAAGACTCTTGGCAATGGTGATATAGTGCAGACAAGGAAGCACCAGAGAGGGATCGCCCTGCATGCATGCACACATTTGCTGGCAGATGGACTTGTAGATGCGATCCGCTTCCTTGTCTCGAGGCACGATGGACCGGGCATCGGCAGCACGACGATGTACAAAGGCATCCAGAGCCGATTTCAGCATCTCAATGACCAGGTCGGCAAGAGACTGTATGTCGACATGCATGCTCAATGGCTTTTCCTTCATGAGCTCGATACTGCGGCGCGATATCGTGGTTGCCTCATCACCCACACGCTCCAGCTCCGTGGAGATTTTCATGGCCATGGCCGTAAAACGAAGATCCTCAGCCAAAGGAGCAAGAGCCAGGATGGCAATGGCAGACTCATCCACCTCTTTTTCGAGTTGATCGATCACAGAATCCTGTTCCTCGACGGACGCCGCAAGGCGCTCATCACGCTGCAGCAATGAGCGAACAGCCTTGCGGACACATTGCTCGGCATTGCTGGCCATCAACAGCAACTGCTGCATGAGTTGGTCAATCTGTATCGGGGCTTCACTCTTCATCTTACCATGGGCATCTAACGTTGAAGGCACTCACAGCATGCAACAAGCACAAGGTCTTGTCACGTGATCCCGTGAGACAGGATTCCTGAATGTCAGCAGACTATCCTGGACGAAGGGGGGGGGAAAACTGAATGGCAGGGAAGTGCCGTTCGGCCTCCCGCCATTCCAACATCTTGGTGAAGGCCTGTGGGTGCCAAAAAAAACGAAAATCATGCCAGGCGCAGGGGATTACATCTGGTCATTATCCGCATCGGAAGCAAATCGGGCATCGGATTTACCGCCAGCCTTCTCAATGAACTGCTGCTTACGGAGAGCGGCTTGTTCCTTCAACTGGGCTTCATGCTTGTTGGCTCGTTGACGGATTGCAAGTCGGGAGACCAGGTTAAAGCCAAGCCCGATCAATATTCCAAACAAGCCCAGGAAGCCGATCAGCTTTGAAATCACGCCTGCCATCACCGCCGCCAGAATCGCAGAAAAAAACCAGCAAAAGACCACCCAGATGGTCCGACCCATTTTCAGTGCTGCATCACCACGGGCAAAAATCTTGTCTGCCCACCCGGTTGAAATCATCGCAGCGAAAGCAACGTATGTCGTTGATACCGGCAACCCCATACCAGAGGCAAAGGCAATCACGCTTCCCGTGACGGAAGTGATCACCGCGGCCCTCAAGGCATCATAGTGCTGCAGTTTTTCGTTGTCGTTGGAAACTGGCTGCGGTGCAAGTGCGTGATCCTGTCCTGTCTTGGGAACGATCCACCGAGCCATTGCGATGCACCATTGAGGCGCGTAAAGCCGCACTAGGTCTCCCTGGCTTCCAGTATTCACCGCTGCACGAGTCACCCGCTGGGCTGTCTTGGTCGTCATTCCCAGAAAAAGCAGTACCCCGCAGCAGAAAAGCGCGAACCAGGGCACAGCCACCTCGCCCGCCAGCGAGCCATTCTGCAGGATCATGAAAATGGCCAGACCCGGTGAGGCACAATTGGCCAGATCGTTCTGACCAAACGCCACCGCGGTGGCAATCATTCCCAACACAGCCAATCCTGCAAAGAGTCTCTTGTATATAAACCGACCCCAGAAATGAATCGCCAGAAAAGTGAGCGCGGTAAGGGCGGCCCAGACGATGAGCAGGGCAAAGGGTGCCCCCAGGGTGTCCAATGTGCCGGACTTGATTGCTTTGACAAACCCCACGTTCTTCATCCCCTTCATCAGGAGAAAATAGACCAGGCCGGTCAGCAGAGCGCCCGCCATCCAGGGTCCGTGCAACTTGATCGTGTCAGGATCCTCGCAATCCTCCCTGACGACTCCACGAAACATGCGTTGAACCAGAAAACCAGCAATACCACTGACCAGGATCGAACAGATGATACCCAGGATGACCTGCGTACTCTTGTCCCAATGGATCGCCTCGGCTCCTCCCATGGCAAATCCACTGCCCAGGAGGGCAAAGACCAGGCACGCCGTGGTGGAAACAGGCATGCCATAAGCCGAGAACGAATAAAGCAAGACCGTGTTGGTAAGGTAGACTCCAATATAGACACTGATGGCAGCGTCGATACCGGGGAGACTTGCTGGGTCAAAAATGCCTTTGCGCGCCGTTTCCATCACAGGCGAAGAGGCCATGGCACCGATGATCACCGAGATACCGGCAATCCAAACCGCCCTGCGACGGGTCAGCACGCGTGCTCCAAAGACAGCATTGACGATGTTGGCGGCATCATTGCGACCCACTTCGACCGTGTTCCAGATGAGCATGATCAAGGCAATCGCCCCCACCAGATAATGAAAAAGTGTCAGTTCCATAAGGCAAAATCCAAACCACACCTACCAGACATGCGACCCAAGGGCATTTGAGATCCGTTATTCGAATGAACCGAGCCTCAAGCTTGTCATAACGGATGTGCGCAGCCGCATGCACCCGGAGCCTTACTGAAAAGAAAGGCGGAGTCAACCGTCAGAAATGTTACTTTTGTGTGACGCTGCTACTCGAGCAAGGAGGATATCGATCTCACTCAAAAGGTTCCTGCTCCGAGCCCTGGAGACCTTCACCACGCGCCAGGCGGGCCATTTTCTTGGCAAGATCAGTTCCACTCCACAGGTTACCGATGATGATTTCCTGGATGATGCCCTCTGGATCGACCAACACGGTGCGCAGGTTATGATCCCAGTCCAGGATGGACCCCTCGGAACGATAAAAGAGAAGACCAAACTGCTCGGTCAATGCATCAATCTCGATCATGGCACCCGTGGCGAAGGTCCATGTGGCTGGATCATACTGATACGCGCTCGCATAGAATTTGAGACGTTCGGGAGTGTCATGGACTGGATCAAAACTCAAGGAAAGGAAATGCCAGTTGTCCGGGGCATCCTCCAAGGCCTTCAACTCCCGTTGTGCAAGGCGAAACTGCTGGTTCATCTTGGGACAAAAGTCAGGCAGGGGACAGCGCGTGTAGATAAAGGTCAGGGCCACGGCCTTGCCACGGAACTGGTCCAGGGTGACAGGAGCTGAAAACTGGTTGGTCAGGGGAACATTGGGCAGAAGGTCACCCACTGCCAGCGGTTTGACTTCCCGCACTTGGCGCCATGCTGCCGTCTTGGGAAGCTGATCCAGGGAGGGAACCGGCTGGGGCTTTTTCTCCACCCCATCAATCCAGCTGCGTTCCTCGGTCACATGCAGCAGAAAGCTAATGACATCCCCCTCATGCACGTGGGCCCACTCATGGGTGTTCCCGATATTGAAGGGCATGACCATGGCCTCCATGTAGCCAGGGATTTCCTCGTGGTCAATGCGGGCACGGGAAAGATCTGGTTCGATGGAGATGACCTTGCCTGAGACTGTAAATAATTCCAGGGAGGCATTTCCTTCCTTACCACTCGAAACCGGTACCGGGGACGATGGTTCAATCGTCGCCTGAACTGCAGCAGGCGTCCCCCCTTCACCCGTGGGCTCATCGCTGCCCGTGGGCTGACAAGCTACCCAGGGCAAACATGTGATAAGCACAAGGAGATAACAACAACTGACCATGGACCATCGTCTAGACATAAAGGCTACATGCCATGAATGGGCACTTTTTTCCAATCATTTTCGAAACGGATCGATCCTCCTCCACCCTCCGTTGAACCAGCTTTTGACCTGGCTCGCGGAATCCTCTAGGATGCGTGTTCATGAGAACCGTCCAAGTGCCCCTGGATGACCGATCGTATCGCATCCTGATTGGTCCCGACCTGATGCCACAAATCGGTCGGCAGTGCCGCCGATTGAAGCTTGGCGGAGCCTGCACTGTCATCACCGATGAGCATGTCAGGCCACTCTATGCCAAGACCGTCCTGAACTCACTTGAATCGGCAGGCTTTCGAACCCACTTGGTAAGCATTCCAGCAGGGGAACCATCCAAGCAACTGAAGATGGTGCATCGATGTTACAATGCATTGGCCGAGGCACGGCTGGATCGTCGGTCCTTCGTGGTGGCCCTGGGCGGTGGAGTGGTTGGGGACATGGCCGGATTTGTGGCTGCATCCTATCTGCGCGGAGTGGATTTCGTCCAGATCCCCACCACCCTGCTCTCCCAGGTCGACAGCTCGGTAGGAGGGAAAGTTGGTGTCAACCTCAAGGCGGGCAAGAATCTTGTCGGTGCCTTTTATCAGCCTCGACTGGTGCTCTGTGACCTGGACAGCCTCAAGACACTGCCCGCTCGTGAATACCGTGCGGGGCTCGCCGAGGTCATCAAGTACGGTATCATCGACGATGCCACCCTTTTCAGGCGCCTGGAGAAAGACATGTCGAAGATCCTCAGCAAGGATAGCTCGGTGCTGGGAAGCATCATTGCCCGCTGCTGCCAGATCAAGGCCAGGGTGGTGGGTGCCGATGAAAAGGAAGGAGGCCTGCGCGCCATCCTGAACTATGGACACACCATCGGCCACGCCATTGAGGCCATCACCCGCTACGGTACTTTCCTGCACGGGGAAGCCATTTCCATCGGACAGGTAGCGGCAGGTATCTTGTCCAGAGAGCTGACCGGGTTTCCTGAGGGAGAGGCAGCAAGGGCCAGGCACTTGTTTGAAATTACCGGGCTTCCCACCTCCCTGAAACTCTCCACCCTGCAACGAAAAAAATTGATGGATGCCATGCAACTGGACAAGAAAGTCAGTGAAGGCAAGGTCAAGTTTGTCCTGGCTTCAGCCATCGGGAGCGTGACCCCCGGTCACACGGTGGATCCACGCTCCGTCCATGCGGCCCTGGACCAGGTGACCTCCTGAGCTTCCGAAAAAAACTTTTTACTGCCATGGCCTCCGTCAATGACCAGATCGTCCGCGAATTCTTTGAAATGCACGGGTTCCTTGTGCGCCAGGTCCGCAAGCACGTCTCTCCCATGGCGGAGGACGCGGAGGAATCCGATTTCTGGATCTGGAAACCCGCCGATACGAGTCCATCTGCCCCGCGGCCCGGGGACGTGTCGATGCGCAACATCCACGCCCTTGAAAGTGCCATCCTCTTTGTAAAGCCGTGGCATACGGAAACCTTTACTGCAGGTATCATCGAGCATGATCTGGAACTCGCCAAGCGGCTTTCCCGTTCCGTGGAAGGCAGCGAACCGGATGCCCAGGCCTTTCTGGAGCATCAACCTTCCAAAATCCTGATTCTCTCCAGATTGCCCAAGGGAAAATCAGCACGCGAGGAGAGTATCACGCTGATACGGGAGAAAGGTTTTGATGGGGTACTGACATTTGAGGAGATCCTTCCCAGTCTCCTGGACCAAGTGAAAGTCAACCGCAACTATCAGCGCTCGGATTTGCTGCAAACCCTGCGCATACTCAAAAACTACAAGCTGTTGCGCCCCCTTCAGCTCGAACTTTTCGGAGAGCCCGGTCCAAGAGGCAAGCGCGGCAAGGCCCCAGCCAAGAGAAAACCAAGGCGCTGAATAGCGCGCGCAGCCGTCCGCCTCAGGGTGTGTCCGCCCGCGTGGTCTGCTGCTGCTCTCCCAACCCCTCCACGGAAAGTCGCATGGTCTGCCCCGGCCTGAGATAAACCGGGGGCTGTTGTCCAAGACCAACCCCCGGGGGGGTACCGGTGGAGATCACATCGCCGGGATTCAAGGTCATGAAGGCACTCAGGTAGGATACCAGCCTGGCAACGCCAAAGACCATCTTCCGCGTCGTCCCGTTCTGGTAGCGATGACCGTCTACTTCCAGCCAAAGCGAGAGCTTGCCGGGATCGGTAATTTCATCGGGGGTCACCAGCCAGGGGCCCATCGGGGCAAAGGTGTCATAGCTCTTGCCCTTCACCCACTGGCCACAGCGTTCCAGTTGATAAGCCCGCTCGGAAAGGTCATTGATCACGCAGTAACCCGCGACATGATTCAGGGCGTCCTCTTCGCGCACATGCCTGGCGCGGTCCCCGATCACGACACCCAGTTCCACCTCCCAGTCGGTCTTCTCGGAACCGGGAGGGATGAGTACCTCATCGAAGGGACCGCAGATTGCGGAGGTGGCCTTCATGAACAAGACCGGCTCAGCTGGAACCTCCATGCCTGATTCCTCGGCATGATCGCTGTAATTCAAGCCAATGCACAGAAATTTGCCCACCTGCCCCACACATGCTCCAATGCGCGGCTGGCCCTCCACCAGCGGCAAGGTGGATGGATCCAAGGCCTGCAGACGCTGCATTCCCTGACAGGTCAGGGCGTCCCCACTCAGGTCCTGAACAATACCCTCAAGCGATCGCAGGTTCCCATCACCATCCAGAACCCCTGGTTTTTCATGACCAATCTCACCAAATCGCTGATATTTCATGCAATGCGTCCCTGGTTCATAACTTGTAAGCGTGACATGGCCCCATGTTGCATGTTTGTTTTTTTGTGCGTCAATATGAATTGCATAAAAGCTTCCATATCATGCCAGCTCAATCTGGGTCCATTGTTCATGTTGGCGTAAGGTGACCTTGGTCAATTTAGAATGGGACCCATTGTTTATGTTGCCAATACATGCCCTTTGATTTCATCATGGACTCCATGCCCAAAATCTTCCAGTGGATATTCCAACCTGTTCAGCCAAGCCTTGGTGCAGGGTGGATGAATTCGCTTTTTGGTGAAACGCTCGCGATATATCTGGAGACCATGCCTGAAATCCTGCGATGGACCATTCCCCTCACCCTCCTGTTCGTTGGTGCAGGTTGGATCAGTTCATTGATCCTTGCACTGAGACACAAGTGGATGGTGCTCCTGACCCTCTTTCCACTCACCTATCCCATCGCCCTGATCGGCTTGGCAATAAAGCAATGGAAGGCATCCATGCTTCCTCTGTCACTCCATCTGGCAGCGGTGATCTCGTGGCTGGGTGGAGCTTATGCCGCGGATCGAGCCGAGTGGTCCAAGCTCACCGAGCTTGAAAGGCAATTGCAGGAAGGCGGGGAGTCGCTGCACATGAGCAAGGGGGCCTACAAGATCGATGATCCCGATAATAATGTGTGGGATCACTCCTTCCTCAGGCCCCTCAAGATGGCGGCCGACTCCGATGCCTCAGGTGAGGCGGCACGCGATGCCTTGGATACGACCTATGCGGGCCTGGATATCCCCAGGAAAAAAAATACTGTCCGATATCAGGAAATAGAGCCTGACCACGTCCCGCAATGGGAGCCACTCAAAAGGCTGCACCGCCTGGCAGTGGATTTTGAAGCACCCAAAAAAGAAACCGAAACGGCATGGAAATCACCCACCACCGTGGAACAGACAACGGCGGCCCTCATACCTTTCTTTGCGGCCAGGGAAGCAGACATGCACCAACTGATGGAAGCTGTTTCCCGCCCTCAAGACATTTACCCGCTGGCCCTGGAACAGGGATTTGCCACCCTCCTGCCGCATCTCACCTATTTGAGGCAATTCACGCGCCTGGCGGTGGTAGGTTCCATATGGCATGCCTACCAGGGACATGGGCCTGCATCTTTCAACGCGGCACAGCTCGCCTTGCGGCTATGCGAGACGGGTGATTCAGATTTGCTCATCTCAAGGTTGGTTCAGTTTGCCCAGATGGGTATCGCCTTGGAAACGTTGGTTGCCGCACAGGACCAACACCTGTGGACGGAGGATCAGTGGCTTGAAATACGGAAGCATCTGGAAACAATCAACCTGATCAGCCGCATGCCCGACGCCATCAGGGCAGAGCGAAGCTTTGGCTTTGCCTCCGTGGAACCCATCATCAAAGCGCCCTTCAAGGCAGCCATGCAGCATTTGAACAACCTGGGGGGACCCCTTCCGGATGGAAGTCAAGTGGCCAATGAACAGGCCATCGTTGACAGATGGAGATCTCAAACTGCAGGGGCCATCCTCATCAAGCAGTGGCGACTTTGTCTCGAGGCCTATCAAATGATGATCAATGACCTGGAGGCAGCCAGCAAGGCATCCGAAACCGAACCATGGCAGGCCATCATCGTGTCCTGGGAAGAGAAGAATATCAAGGCATACGGTATCTTTGCGGCAATGATGCTTCCCGCCCTGGACAAGGCACACGGTAGAGCCCTGGTCAGCCAGACATGGATAGAACTTGCGAGGGTATCCATCGACCTGGAACGCTATTATATTCGACATGCACATTACCCCGAAAAACTGGAGGACCTGGTCCCATCCATCACCCGGGAAGTTCCTATCGATCCCATGACACGATCTCCCTTGCCTTATCAAAGGCTGGGGAAACATGGCTTTGAAATCTACTCGGCGGGACTGAATGGTAAGGATGAAGGAGGCAGGTCTACCCAGAAGCAGCGTCACAAGCCCGGTGGCGATGCTGCCCCGGATACCGATGACATCCTCTGGCGCGTCCTTGGGGATGCCGCAGATATCCCATCTTTCGAGGAAAATGAGCCCAAAGGAATGGATCCGGATGCATGAAAGCCAATGAGGCACTCAGATGAGGCTCACAGGCTGAGCGGCCACGCAGTGTCCCCTGCTTGCATCTGAACACGCTTGAAGATGCCCTCGGGCAAGGGTTTTTCGTGTGTCACGTCGGAAATCCTGCGTGCCTGTGTGCCATGGGAAAAGGGACCTTGCGGCATGTGCAAGGCATCCTCGAATGCTCCAGTAACCCCCTGCGGCATCAAGCCAGGATGTCGTGCAAGACATGGGCAGGCTCTACCCCGGTCAGGCGATTATCAAGTCCCTGGTAAGGATAGGAAAACCGCTCGTGATCGATCCCAAGGCAATGCAGGATGGTCGCGTTGAAGTCCCGGATGTGCGCAGGGTCCTTGACGATGTTATATGAAAAATCGTCGGTTTCACCGTATTCGTATCCGGCCTTGATACCTCCACCGGCCATCCACATGGAAAAACAACGCCCGTGATGGTCGCGTCCATGGTTGTCCTTGGTCAACGCACCCTGGGAATAAATGGTTCGACCAAATTCACCTCCACAGATCACCAGAGTGTCCTTGAGCATGCCACGCATTTTCAGGTCACGCACCAGGGCTGAGGCGGGTTGATCGATATCCTGACACTGGAGCTTGAGCAGGTTCGGCAGGTTGCCGTGCTGATCCCATCCACGATGGAAAAGTTGCTGAAAAGGTACGCCGCGCTCCGCCATGCGTCGGGCCAGGATACAGTTGTAGGCAAAGGTACCCGGTTTCTTGGCATCCGGACCATACATGTCGAAGACGTGCTCCGGTTCATTGGAAAGATCAGTCAGTTCCGGCACGGAAGTCTGCATGCGGTAAGCCATCTCATACTGCGAAATCCGCGTCTCGATCTCCGGGTCCCGAACCTCGTCAAACTTGGCCTGGTTGATCCTGCCGACGGCATCCAGAAAGGCACGTCGATCCTGACCATCGACCCCAGGAGGATTGTTCAGGTAGAGCACAGGCTCCCCTGCACTGCGGAACTTCACACCCTGATGCCTTGATGGAAGAAACCCACTGCTCCACAGGCGTGAATAAAGCGCCTGACTCTGTCCCCGGCCCTTGGAGATCATGACGATGTAGGCAGGAAGGTTCTGGTTGGGACTGCCCAGACCATAGCTGAGCCATGAGCCCATGCAGGCATGTCCCAGCTGCTGCGTCCCCGTATTGATGAAGGTGATGGCAGGATCGTGGTTGATCGCCTCAGAGTTCAAGGTCCGGATGATGGTGATATCATCCGCAATGGACCCGATATGGGGCAACAAGTCGCTGTTCATCCAGGTGCCGTGACTCCCATAGCGTTTGAACTCAAACATGGGAGCCACGCAGGGAAAGGATTTCTGACCGCTTGTCATGCCGGTGAGGCGCTGACCCTGACGAATGGATTCAGGTAGCTCAATGCCATGGTTTTTACGCATGGCCGGCTTGTAATCGAACATGTCGATATGGGATGGCCCCCCCGAAAAGAAAAGGAAAATAATACGCTTGGCGCGCTGTGCAAAATGTGGATTGCCCAAGACGCCCTTGACCGGGTCATCCACCGCGGCCCCGAGAAGACCTGGTTGATTGATTGATGCCAGGCCGAGAGCCCCCATGCCGGCCGCACCCATATGGAGGAAACGTCTGCGATTGTGAGGGCCAGTCTGCAGGTGTAAAGGTGTCATGTCTGAGATGCTTCTTTGGGTTAATGGGTCAGGACCTCGTCCAGGTTGAGGATCGCACTGGCTGTCATGGTCCAGGCAGCCAGTTCAGCGGCGTCAAGGCCTTCATCGTGAGGATAATCTCCCACCTCCAGGAGGGCCTTCGCTCGATCGCTGTCGCTCTGGTAAATAGCCAACTGTCGATCATGGAACTTCCTGAGAACCTGTTGCCGGAGGGTGTCGGCAGGGCGAGCGCTTGCCAGCATGAAGGCGTGGTTCAACCTGGATTCAAAAGCATTCCCTCCTTCCCTGATGATGCGCTCGGCAAACAGCCGGGTTGCCTCGATGAACTGCTCGTCGTTCATGGTCACGAGGGCCTGAAGTGGCGTGTTGGTAACCTGACGCTGAATCACACACTTTTCACGGGTAGGCGCATCAAAGGCCATCATATTGGGCATGGGCGCGGAACGTTTCCAGTAGGTATACATACTGCGGCGATAGAGTTTCTGGCCCTTGTCACGCTGGTATTTGAGATTACCATCCAGTGAAACCTCATTCCAAATGCGCGGCGGTTGGTAGGGTTTCACGCTGGGTCCGCCCACCTTTTCGTTCAGGATACCAGCAAGCATCAACGTGCTGTCACGAATAAACTCTCCCTGGTGACGCCGCCTGGGGCCACGGGAAAGCAGGGTATTCTCCGGGTCCAGCTCCTGCTTGAGCCCCGAAACATGGGTCGACTGTCGATAAGTGGCAGACATCAACAACTGCTTGATCGTGCGCTTGATGTCCCATCCATGGTCTACAAAGTCGCGAGCCAGCCAGTCCAGCAGGTCCGGATGGGAAGGCCATGCACCGCGTGTACCGAAATCCTCCACCGTGGGAACGATGCCACGACCAAAAAACATCGACCAGTAGCGATTCACGGCAACACGCGCGGTAAGGGGGTGCGCAGGGTCCGTCAACCATTGCGCCATGCCAAGGCGGTTGCCCGGGGCATTCTCCGGCATGCCAGGAAGAAAGGCAGGTACTCCCGGCTTGATCACCTCGTCCTTCACCGGGGAGGCATAGTGACCGCGCATCAGGAGATAGGTGTCGCGCCCCTCATCCAGGTCCCCCATGATCATGGATGTAGGCACCAGGCCCAGCAAACCCTTCTCCTCTTCCTCAAGGCCGGTAATCCGGGCACGACGCTCGAGTCCCTCCGGCCACACCGTGGCCTGATAATGTTTTTCAAGCACCTTGAATTGCGCATCATCCCATTCCTGTGCAGCGACCTTCAGGACCTCAAGCACCTCTCCAGGCAGGGTGCTTCCCTGCATCTTGAAGTAAAAACCACTGGCACCTCCTCCATTGACGATTTTCATCAGGAAAGCATTGTCGCCCTTCTTGAGATGCAGGGTCGCCGTGTCCTGATCTGCGGCAGCTCCACGGTTCGCGTTGTTCTCCAGAACCAGCGAGGAGTTCAACCAGCATTTGATGGCATCATCGCTACCGAGTGACACGTCAATCGTGACATCCTCTGGGCACGTGAGGGTTCGATACAGATAGGACACGGCGTTGTCTGGAAGGCCCAGGCTGACCACCTCTCCGTCCTTGTAGGATTTCTTATCTTCCCAACCCTTGCCCTCAATTTCCGCATCCAGGTCCAGTGCCTTTTCAGGACCGAAGTCCTTGGCAAAAAGTGTATTCTTGTCGCCACCCTGCAGCGGGCCAAGCTGCTTCCACACACTCACCTCAGGCATCTCGGGCTCTGAATCAACTTGCTCTTCCAGAGCCCAGGCCCTGACCAGTTCAAGGTCAGGTTTGCTGGAATTATGCCGCTTCTTGAGGGAAGCTATCTGAGCCGAAAGACTTTCGTGCCTGGCCTGTTGCCCCGTTTCAAAAAAACGAACAAACGGAGGCTCGTTGCCATTGCGAGTCTGCATGCCCTTGTCACTCGCCTGGTTGAAGAAGGCGTAGAACTGATAATATTCCTTCTGCGAAATGGGATCGTATTTATGCTGGTGGCACTGGGCGCACTCCATGGTCAGGCCAAGCCAGACCATGCTGGTTGTCTTGACGCGATCCACAATGTATTCCACGCGGTATTCTTCGGCAATGGCACCGCCCTCATCAGTGGTACCATGGTTGCGATTGAAACCAGAGGCCACTTTTTGCCAGGTATCGGCACCGGGAATCAGGTCACCCGCCAGTTGCTCAATCGTAAAGGCATCAAAGGGCTTGTTGTCATTGTAGGCATTGATCACATAGTCGCGCCATAGCCACATGAAACGGGGCCCGTCGGCATGATAGACACTTGAATCGCCGTACCTTGCCAAGTCCATCCAGGCCAATGCCATCCGCTCTCCAAATTTCTGGGAGTTCAGGTAATGGTCCAACATCTGTTCGTAGGCGTTGGTATCGGTATTTTCCCGGAAGGCAGCAACCTCCTCAGTGGCAGGGGGAAGTCCCGTCAGATCATACGCCACCCGTCGTACCAGGGTAGCCCGGTCTGCCTCCTGGTTGGGAGCCAGGCCCTTGGCCTCCAGTGAGGCGAGTATGAAACGGTCAATCGGGTTTTGAACCCAGCGCATGTCCTTGAGTGCGGGCAAGGTCGGCACACGCGGGGCGGTGAAGGCCCAGTGCCCCTCCCATTTGGCTCCTTGCCGAACACAGTCAACCAGAAGCTTCACCTGCTCCTCGGTCATGGGATTCTTGGCCTCAGGCGGGGGCATGACATCATCCGGGTCGTGGGACCGGATACGCTCGATCAGGAGGCTTTTTTCCGGCTGGCCAGGCAGGATCACGCTGCCATCGTCAACGCTGGCCAACAGGCCTTCCTGGGTATCCAGCCTCAAGTCCGCCTTGCGCTGTTCTGGATCGGGCCCGTGACAGGCCATGCAATGCTTTGAAAGGATAGGAAGGATGTCCCTGTTGAATTGGATTTCACCCGTGTCGGCGGCAAAAGCCGGGGAAACGTGCAAGGTGATCCATGCGACGCACGCAAAGGCGACATGAAGGGATTTGGAAATGTATCTCATTATCTCATTATCTCAGTCAGATCAAAGGTCAGAGGTCACGCATCACGCTGCGTGCTTGAAGAAGGGCTCTATGATTTCGGACCGACCAATTCAATGAAGTTTCCGTCCGGATCTCGCACGATGGTCAGGTATACACCCCCACCAAGGGATGCGGGCAATTCCTGAGCACCACGGGCAATGGGCTTGACCCCTGCCTTTTCCAGCCTGGCAAGTGCCTGGGAGGTATCCTTGACCCGAACCGTAAGGTAACTGAAACCGAGTTGGGAGTGGATGAAACTGTTGTCCGTCTGCTTGCTGCGCGTGCCCTCGACGTGCATCACTTTCAAGCGCGTGGCACCCGCTCCCTCGCCCAAGATCAGGACCCTGATGTCCAGATGCTTGCCGTTGGTCAGACCCACTTTGGAGGCAAAATCGCTGGGCACGGAAAAACCAGGCACTTCCTTGAAGCCGATGGCCTCCTTGTAAAAGGTAAGCGCCTTGTCCAGGTCACTCACCACGCAGCCGATGTCCATGGTGACTGAAGCAAAATCAGTGTCGTCTGCCCTAAGGTTGGGGCAGACGCACGCACCCAAGGCAAGGAAGGCGGCTACGACCAGGGCAGTTTTTTTCATAAAATAAAGCATGTCATGGGTCCTGATTGTGTTTTTGGATCGAGTGTTACTATCCCAACCTAGTCCTTGCCCGTGCCAACGTCAATGTCAGAGAGATCAAGGGATGCTTGACCAGGCGTTTCGCAAGGATTCGTTCTGGCATCAAACAAGAGGACTGATTTGAGTTTCAATACCACACCAAGGACACCTAGGATGCGATGCCATGCAATCAAGCACTTTCACCCAGGAGCCGGACACCGATCCCACACCCATCTTCGAGGCGTTCCGATTGCGC
>JAAZXX010000269.1 GCA_014239995.1 Verrucomicrobiia bacterium | reverse complement strand
GCCCGTGTGCCATCCTCATGGGAATAACCAAACACCCCCAACCTCTCAAACCTGACGGTGCGAATAAAGTCCAGCAGAGATTCAAAGCATCCTTGAGTTTCGCCTGGAAACCCCACAATGAAAGTCGTTCGAATGGCTATACCTGGGATGCCATTACGAATGCGTCGCAGTAGTCCTTCGATGTATGCACGGCTGGTTTCACGCCGCATGCGTTCGAGCATGGTCGGATGAATATGCTGCAATGGAATGTCGACATACCTGGCAATTTTCTGGCACTCGGCAATGGTTTCAATGAGCTCATCGGTCCAATGAGCTGGGTGAGTGTAGAGAATGCGAATCCAGAAATCACCAGGAATGGCATTGAGACTCCTGAGCAACGAGGACAAGGTTGAAGCATCCTCTGGAAGGGCATCGGAAGCAGCCCTGAACTGATTCGGTGCAGCAATGTTTGGACGATGGCCTTCACGCAGGTCCATGCCGTAGTAGGTGGAGTCCTGAGAGATAAGGTTGATCTCCTTGACACCATTACGAACCATGATCTCCGCTTCGCGAATGATATCATCAGGCTGTCGGCTTCGATGAGAGCCCCTCATACGGGGAATGATGCAAAAACTGCATGGATGATTGCACCCCTCGGCAATTTTCAAATAGGCGAAGTGATCGGGTGTTAACCTGAATCTTGGTGTGGTGTAATCCGGAATGTAGACGGGACGCCCCGTGACATCCAGGATAGGAGTGGTATTGAGCGAATCCTCAGGCTGCTGGGCATCTTCAGGTTTCCCTGAGTCCGCACCACCGAGCCTTCTGGCACGATGACCATGAGCCTGCTGCACAAGGTCCGTCACATGTTCCACCTGATCAATGCCCATGAACACGTCCACTTCCGGGAGAAGCGTTGGCAATTCCTTTCGGTAACGCTGGGTGAGACAACCAGCCACGATAAGGCCCTGGCCTCGGCGCTTGGCTTCACGCAACTCAGAAGATTCAAGGATGGTATCCACGCTTTCCTCCTGAGCGGTATCAATGAAGGAACATGTGTTGACAATCAGCACATCAGCGTCCTCTGGAGCATTGGTAATCGTCATGCCATCTCTCATGAGATGGCCCAGCATGATTTCGGAATCTACCAGATTCTTGGCACATCCCAGGGAGATCATTCCCACCGTGATAGAGGGCTGGTTTTCTCGTTTCTTACTCGCCACGCAGCGCACTATGCCGGAAGCCTTGACGTAAGGCAATCTTGGCGCAGGAAAAACAGGCCTCTTTGTGCACTTGAATCCAGCAGCATCATATGGCAGTGTGAGGGCTTCCCAAAATATGATCGTGACTAAAACAAGTGGACCCGTTACCTGCGGTTTTTGTCGTTTGACACCAATGATAACTCTTGTGTGTGCTGTATTGGTCCGTGCAGAGCCCCCTCCGGAAGATAAACTGCCAGAAAGCCTTTTCCATCGGTTTGAATCGGAAATTTATCCCATGATGACGCGATCAAACGAGAAAAGTTGCGTCAGTTGTCACGACGACGAAGGCTCCTCGGACCTGGTATTCACTGGTCATGCCCAAGATGATTTCAGAATACTGATGGACCGCCGTTATTTTGCATTGGAGGGGCCTGACACCCTCCTTTCCCGTGTTGGAAGCACCAACCCCAAACGACGCATGCCTAAGGGCAAATCGGCGAAACCATGGACCTTGAAGGAAATCAATACACTGAAGTCATTCCTCCAGGAGGCAAGCAGATTCATTGAGTCCGATGAAATCAGTGATGAATCCTTTCCAGCTGCACTCCTGCGCCCCTATGAAGGCCCAAGTCCTCCGCGGAACGACAATCAATTCATCACCTACACGCAGTTAAAAGGAAAAATCCAGTCTATTTTTGAGGATGACTGGATACGCGAAGGAAAGGACTTGTTTGCTGAAAATGTAGCTTTCTTCAACGGGGCAGACTTCATCAAGCGCTTCAACGAATCCTCCCTGGCATCCTCCTCGTTCATTACCGGGCTGGACATGCTGGGTCAAGATGTTGCATCCAGGGCATTTCGAAGAAAGTCCGGCCCGTTCAAACTGCATCCCTTGAACCTCCCTTCGCCACTCGGCACACCCGTGCCAACGCAGGCATACAAGGAAAGCATTGGGAATCTTTACCAAAGCATGCTCTATCGGATGCCCTCAAAAGACGAAGTACATCAGGCATATGCGATGCTCCAAGCAGTTCATCAAGAAGACAGCGCCATCAAGAGTCAAGGCTTCGAAATCGGATTCAAACTCCAAGTCCACGACCCCGCTACAAGGCTGATGTCTGAACAATTGATCTCTGTCCCTGTTTCAGCGGGTCCTCTGGGCATTTACCAGGAATGGCTTGACCAGACCCAGGGGGCTGCACTCAACCAGAGGGAAGAACAACTGAGGGTGGCCACCCTGAATCGCCTACTGCGTCTGCGTCGCGATCAACCCGGCCAGAAAATCACGATCCATCGCTTGCGTCAGGGAGAGAGTGCCTCGCTGGCTGCGGTCAGGATCAGGTCCGTGGAATACGACTATGAATCCATCGTGGGTATCACTCATGCTTCTGTCACACGGGAGGGTGCCTGGCAGCTGAAAACCGACGATGGGTTCACGTCACTTGAGTATGCGATGGTTGCTGACACCAACGGCAGCATTCAGATCCCGATCGAAGTTCCTCATGACGCAGATCATGAGATTTCCCTCATTTGGCGTAAAGGAGAACATCTCTCATCAGAGGTTCTGGTTGAGGTGACTTCCCCCTCCCCAACGACTCTTGCCATGCCAGGTCGAACGGCCAAACCACAAGCGGGACAAGCCAAATTCAACTATGACAGCAGTGAAGATACGCACGCTTTTATTGCCCTGCCTGCAGCCTTTCGTTTTGATGAAAATGGATACATCGAGGTCAATAATCGGGATACCGATCGCAGGGTTACCATTGGTGCGCTTAACTTTGTTTCGACAGACAATGGCACAAACCTGGAAATAGATGCGCGTGAGGCAGAAGGAAACGAAGGATGGAAAGCATTCAAGTCGGGTAGCTTTCGAGCTTACAACTCCAAGGGCACCCCATTGGAAGATGAAAACAAAAACAAAGGAGAACGCTTTCTACGCTTCAGACCATCCCTGAAGAAAAAGTTATGGAATACTGGAAGCTTTTACCATGTGCATATCCACTACCCTGGGAAACGGGACCACGAAACCAGGGTCCCGGTCATGGTGCATGCAATACAATCCTCGCCCATCATTCAACTCGAGCACCCAACAAGGGCCAAGACTGGAACCAACTTTACCATCGATGCCTCTGGCAGCTACACCGTTCAGCAAAGTGTCCTTCAGTTTCACTGGGAGCAGATAAAGGGTACACCGGTCAGGTTTGAAAGCGTAGGGCCGGTGTTGAAGGTCCACGTGGCTCCTACATCACTCGACGAAGCCGCATGGACGGCACTGGCAAGGGCGTTACTGCGCCATCCCGACTTTATTTTTGCACGCCCCCCTTCCATTGACCTGCTTAAGGATAACGAGGCAAAACGCACCCTGAAACTTGTCCAGATCGCACTGGACCTACTCGGGCGCCCCCCTTCCGCCTCGGAACGGAAAACATTGGAGGCTGGCGCAACACTTTCCTCCATGGTGGATACTTACCTGGCAAGCGATGCATTTCGCCTGAATTATTTCAGGAAAATTCGCCTTTATCTGGAAAGCCAGGGAACAGACTCGCAGGACGAACCTGCAAGGCTATGGTGCCACATCGCATTTGAGGATCTTCCATTCAGCGAAATCCTTACCGCAGATTACACGGTGGATCGGAATTTCAGGCGACAAAAACGCCCGGATTACCATGGCAGAACAGGTCTGTTGACAAGCAAAGGCTTCATCGAAGGCAAACCCGGATTACCGCATTACAACTATGCCGCGCAGGTGAGCATGCTTTTCCTTGGTTACACCTTTGAACTGCCAGCTGAAATCAATGAAGCCAGGGAAGGCATCACCGCACTGGGAACCACGGATCCTGATTCGATGTGCTACAGTTGCCACAAGATCCTGACACCACTGGCCATGCAGCGAGGTCACTGGGCCGACGATGGGACCTTTCGCCGCCTTGATGCCTCCGGGACTCCCCTGCGAGCGGATGATCGTGGCTGGGTCAAGGACTACCCTTTCAAGGGAGACGGAATGGAGGCCTTTGCCACCCAGGCAGTGAAAAAAGAACGCTTCATTCGCACCATCATCAATACACATTTCCACTTTTATTTTGGTCGACCCATGCGCTACCTGAAAGACGAACGAGGACTCTACCAGCGGCTTTGGAACAACGTACATACAAATCATTTCAAGATACGCACTTTGATTCGTGCCATTATCTGCTCTCCAGAATACCTTGGCATGGAGGAATCCCACCTAGCCAATGGCAGGCAAACGACTGAATACCCATCCGCTGAAAAAACAAAAAAAGAAGCACCCAAGGGTGTTTCCAAGCTTCTAATAGGTCCTTGATATGAGTCGAACATGCATCGTTGATTCGAATGTGAAACTGAGCCGGAAAGAACAGTTTTTAAATATGCCATGGAGCCGTCGCCAATTCTTTCGCAATTTGTCCGTGGGCACTGCCGGCCTGACATGTGCTGATTTCCTGTCCTATTTCAAGGCGTATGGTTTACCCGACCAAGCCCGGGCTGAGGCACTTGCAAGCGATGCTGTAAGCGGCTACGACGATCCACGTTTCCTGGTTTACTGGTTCCTGGAGGGAGGCTGGTGTGGCTATGACATGTTCAACCCGGTAATGACGGACAACAACGTGATCCATCGTCTGGAGCGCATCAGCGATGAACGATACCGGGTGCTCAAGTGGGGGGAGGAACACTATGGCATCAAGAAACATGGACACATCCGTTACGGATACCTGGCCGAAAAGGGCAAGGAACTCTTTAAGGATATGGCAGTGCTCAGCTCCATGCATACGGGCACGGGACATTCGCGCGATCGCCTGAAGATGCACATGGGACACTACCCATTCAAACAAACAAGTGCGCGCGAGGAGGATGAGAGATCAGTGATGCAAGCCTTTGCCGAGGTCCATGGCCAGTCGTATGCCCTGCCAAGTCTTTCATGGCATTGGTGGCTGTCAGATGGGGAACTTAACGAGGTACAATACACGGGCAGGCGCGGCTACTACCACGCCCTCGGACCCACTCACGCACATACGATATACGCCGGCACGCCATCCAAGCTTAAAAAAATGTTACTTCGAATGAAACAGGATACGGGCGACAAGGTCTCACGTACCATTGAACATTTCCTCGATAATGCACATAGCACCTTTCTCAAAGACCAGAATCTGCCTGCCGTCACAAGCTACCTCAGCGCCAGAAAAATATATCAACAAATGGTTCATCGTGGGCAAGGAATGGACACGAATGTCATTCAAAAACTGTTTCGCGACCGTGCACTCAAGGAGGAATTTGGCATTCGCCCTGAGGACGAATTGATCACTTACCGCAGTGTCAACGGCAACAAGGCCAGAAGCAAATTTTCCCCTGCCACGAATGTTCAAGCCATGATGAGCTATGAAATGATGCGCTCAGGCCTTTCCTGCGGATTCTTTATTGAGTCTCGGGATGTGCGTCGTTTTGATTCCCACAATTCGAGAAAGAATCTTTGGAGAGATGGGGGTAAGACCCCCGTTGGTAACAAGGATC
>JAAZXX010000268.1 GCA_014239995.1 Verrucomicrobiia bacterium | reverse complement strand
GAAGTGTGAACAACATCCGGGCTTATCCCAGATGACCTCAATAGATCCCCAGCAGTGGTGGCCTCTTGAATTCCCTTTTCCGTTAATCCGACATCGAACCAACCGGTAAATCTATTTTCAAGATTCCACTGACTTTGACCGTGCCGAAGAAGAACCAGCCTTGTGGCCTTTTTGACCATGATTGGCACCTTAGCCGCATGATTCGACCCTAGCTAGGTCAAGAATGTTTACATAAAAGTTGTAAATGACACACTCAACTTTTATGATGGTGATCCCCCGAGCGCAGATTTAGCCACTATTCGGCGAGATCTTGGGGCGCTCGAAATAACACCTGACTCAATATCCCAGAATAGGAGACACTCATGTCGAAAGCAGTTGGCATAGACCTCGGAACCACTAATTCAGTCGTTTCCGCCATGGAAGGCGGCGAACCGACGGTCATAGCGAATGCTGAAGGTGACCGAACCACACCTTCAATTGTTGGTTTTGCCAAGGGTGGTGAAGTACTAACAGGTGAGGTTGCGAAGCGACAAGCAGTTACCAACCCTGACCGCACGCTGGCCTCAGTAAAACGACATGTAGGTACAAATTGGACGGTCGACATTGACGATAAGTCCTATACACCGCAAGAAATTGCGGCACGAGTGCTTCAGAAACTTAAACGTGACGCTGAGCAATACCTGGGCGACGAAGTTACAGAAGCAGTCATTACAGTGCCGGCCTATTTCGATGATGCCCAACGCACAGCAACCAAAGAAGCCGGACAGATTGCCGGACTGGATGTCTTAAGAATCATTAACGAACCGACTGCAGCTGCTCTCGCTTACGGCCTCGATAAGGAAACCGAAGACCAAACCATATTGGTGTTCGATCTGGGTGGGGGCACATTCGATGTGTCGGTGCTGGAAATCGGTGATGGGGTTTTCGAAGTGAAATCAACCGCTGGGGATACCCAACTTGGTGGGGATGACTGGGATGAGAGAGTTATTGATTGGCTCGGCGATTCCTTCAAAGGTGACCACGGCGTCGACCTCAAAGCTGACCCTATGGCGCTTCAACGGCTCAAAGAAGCTGCCGAACAAGCCAAGAAAGACTTGTCCTCGAAGCAGACAACCCAAATCAACCTGCCCTTCATCACAGCAACAGACAGCGGCCCGCTGCACTTGGATTATGAGCTGAGCCGAGCCAAGTTCCAAGAAATCACTGCCGACTTAGTCGATCGCTGTCGCGCACCCTTTAAACAGGCGATAGAAGACGCGAACCTAACTTCTAGCGATATTGATCACGTCATCATGGTTGGCGGTTCGACACGCATGCCATCAGTGCAGGAACTAGTGGTGGAGATCGCTGGTAAAGAACCGCATAAGGGAGTTAATCCCGACGAAGTTGTCGCCGTTGGAGCGGCCGTTCAGGCCGGCGTTTTGAAGGTTCAAACACCAGATCAATGGCATGCCATCCGGGATAAAGAAATCCACCTTGGAGGTATCAGAGCGAAAATCAGCATCCAGGCATCGCATGGTGACAATTTGAGTATTCGTAAAATCCACCGAGAAGGCATCCGCTTGACGCACTCTCAGCTGACAGAACCGGGTCAGGTCCTCATAAGTCGTCGCACGCACGGGTGTTCCCAGAATGTGATAGCATGGTAAGCCATTGTCCTTCATTTGCTTACCTGATTAATCATACGCTCCAGGATACGGTCCAGCGACCATTGAAGACTCCATTGGGGAAAGTGCGCCTGCAATTTCCTCAGATCGGAGATATAACAAATATGATCTCCCTTGCGGGGTTCATCCAGATATCGAGTTGACACAGGGGAACCAAGAAGCCCCTCAATTTTCTCGAGGCACTCCAGAATCGAGGCACTGTTGCCTCGTCCGCCGCCAAGGTTATACACTTCCCCGGGCCTGGGACTGGCAGCAAAGGCCAGGAAGGCATTGATCACGTCTTCGCTGTGGATTTGATCCCTTACCTGTTTTCCCTTGTAGCCGAGCATGGTGTAGGTCTCACCTGCCTTGGCGACCTTGACAAGGTAAGAAAGAAATCCATGAAGTTGCACGCCCGAGTGATGTTCCCCGGTGAGACATCCACCACGAAAAACCCCGACGTTCATGTTGAAGTAGCGCCCATACTCCTGGGCCATGACATCCGCCGCCGTCTTACTGGCCCCAAACACGCTGTGCAGGGTGCGATCAATCCGACAGGTCTCGCTGACCCCATGAAAATCCTCCTCCCGCTCGTAATCCCAGCGGGAAGGTAATTCCTTCAAAGGCATTTCATTGGGGACATCCCCATATACCTTGTTGGTGGACATGAAGATAAAGACTGCCTCAGGCTGGGTCTGGCGCGTTGCCTCCAACAAATTCAGCGTACCCACCGCATTGACATCAAAATCGGTGAAGGGGATCTCTCCGGCCTTGTCATGTGAGGGCTGGGCTGCGCAATGGATGATCATGTCGAAGGATTCCCTGCGGAATAAATCAAGCACGCCCTCACGGTTTCTGATATCCAGCGCATGATGATCGAACCGGCGCGTGGTGTTCCGCAGACGTTCCAGGACCCAGCGCGTATCACCCCCTGGCCCGAAAAACTCGCGCCGCATGTTGTTGTCAATGCCCACGAGGTGATGCCCGTCACGATCGAGGAGTCGAACGGCCTCAGACCCGATCAATCCACTTGATCCAGTTACGAGCACTTTCATTGGGGGAGCACAGTAATGGGATGTCCTAAATGTGAAAGCAAAACTTTGAGGGATCCACGCACTGAAATGATACCATAGGCAAGATTTGAACATGTAAAATTAAGGGTTTTATGGGCCTTTTTCCCAATAAAAAACAACCTGAAACACCCTTACCAAGGACGAATGTTATGCGAATGGCAGGCATTCATTGACAAAGTAACAAGCCAAACTGGTTCTGTACATTCACCGATTCAAGTGGGAAAAGGTTATTCACAATTACCCGCACCCCAATCAAATCAGAAGCCCTGGAAATCTGCCAGTTATGAGACAAGACCAATCGGGAGGCTCGCAGAAAAGGAGTCCCTCAGGAAACCCTGAGACGGACACTGGAAGCCACAATGGCGAGCATCATGGAAAGCCGAGGTGATACATGCGTCACGGTTTCGATAACATCATTTTTTGAAACCTGGTTAAGGGAGATGGAAAGGCAAGTTTCGCCCTCTACCTTCAAATCTTATAGTGCCATCATCCGCCAGTTCCTATGCCATGCCGGATCGGAAGCGAGCAAGGAAATCGCGGGTTCAAACCCCGATCTCTCCGACATTTCTTCAAACCAAAACCAAAAAACGTATTAAGAAAGTTGGCTGGCCTGGTTTGATCAGGCTGACGCGTGGACGCACTGCCTGCTGTTTGTTTTGCGTCATGAATATTTAAGCTTCGCTCGAATCCATTGGCACGAAATCCATGCTGATACCACCGGCAAGCTTGGGCCCAATTTTTTTCACCATTTTTCTATGCTCAGGATGCTCGTCGTAGATTTTAAGATCCTCCTTTTTCTCGAATAAGGCCACCTCACCATATTGAAAACCTTTTCCATTAGGGGATACGTTCTTACCGACCCAGAATTCTTTTAGAACAGGAATTTTGTGTTGAAGGCTTGCCAGCTCTTTCATGACCTCGGCTATTTCAGCATCAGACACCTCTTGTTTGAACTTGAAGTAATGAAGGTGGTAGAACATCTCGCTTTTTTCATCCTCAGCTTCAAGCGGAACAATTCCAACCGATGCCAGTAGAGCCCCAGCCAACATCTTTCTTCTTTTTGAATCAATTTTTTCCATGACAGCAATTTAGTTTAAGATTTCACGTTGGCCACCGACAAGGGGGCAAACCATCCAAGGTTGTATGCAAGGTGAATCCAACGATCAATGAAGACTAGTTAGGTCCCCTTGTCACCAACAATACCTAGGAAATTAATCTGGCTCATAATCTTTTTGTAGCTTTTGTAGGTATTGTTGGTGGGCGGTAGACTGAAAAAGAACCCGCGCAAAAATACCGAAGCGTCATATTAGAACCCGTCATTGACTCCGAGAATGCGGCAGTCCATTGAACACTGGAACTTGAGTCGCTGCTCGTGTTCAACGGGATAGGGAAACGGTGTATCACAGCACTCGCGCGTGCGTGAACACGCAAAAGACTTAAAATCTTGCGAGGGTTAAACCTCATGCCGGCTCGAGCACGACCGCCAGTCCATTTAATATCCAGTAAGTTACAGGAATTTTTCGTCCTTTTTTGTAATTGCGGCCAGTGGTTGGAACCCGATCACCGGATTGCTCCCGAAGAACACGCACCTCTTCTTTCAGAAATTCGATCACTGCCTGTTGCTCACAATTCATCCACCCGACTAGGCATATGCGAATGAAACGTAACGGATCCATCTCAAATCAACTTATCCAACGCCGCTGAACTGGGCCAGCCCGAAGGGATAACACGTAAGCTGCCGAATATTGATTATCAAGATGGTCTCCTTGGTAACCGACTTTTGACGCTCTAGGCCTTGTTGACTTCGATGTAGGGTACTTTACGGACGCGCACATCGGCCACATGTCGTTGGAATACGGAATCCCCACATACTTGTCGAATCCCTGCGCCAGCGGCATCAATTCCGGCTGGTAGCCTGCGTGCCATTTCCCAAAGCAAGCCGTGGCATAGCCCCGGGTCTTGAGCAACTCAGCAATGGTGATCTCCCAGAGATTCAGCCCGCGCGCATCACCCGGAAAATCACACGCCCATCCATACCGCCGCGGTCGGCATAGCAGCCCGTCAGCAGGGCGCAGCGCGATGGGGTGCAGGCATTGTTGCTGACATAAAAGTCAGTGAACTTCATCCCCTCCTTCGCCATGCGGTCAAGCTAAGGCTTAGGGTTTACGGCGTCGCCTTCAGCTGCAGGGGAGTAACCAAAGGCTCCCAGGTCCGGAGCGAAACCGGAATACGGTATGGATCCGGCAAGGCTCGTGGTCCCGGCATCGATCAGATCACTGCCGTTGACCAGGTGCGCGTATTCAACCTCAGGCAGACTGCCGTCCGCCTTGCGGGGTTGCGTCAGCTGTTTCCACGAGAGACTCCTGAAATCACCCGCTGTCACCGTCACGGGAAGTGTCCAATAATTGTCGGTAATGTCGTTACCACTTCCAAGGTGGCTCACCTCGACACCACCGTCGAAGCCGAGATTGTTCTTCATGTAGTGATCGAAACCGGGAACGTCCTTGTCCCTGCTCGTCGCGTCCAGGTTGCAGAGCATGTTGTAGTTCACGCCATTGCCGATTGCCGTATTGCCGATCCAATCCAGTCCGCCCGTGTGGTGATTGGCATAGAAGCCCCTGTCGTTTCCCACTGCCAGGCAGTAGAGCACGCCGTTTCGCGGGACCGGTATGGGATACGATGCTCCTTTGACGCCATAACCACCTGCCTTGAAGCCCGTACTATCCCCGATCTTGCTCGACGTCGATGCATGATCGTAGCCGTTATACATCGCCCAGCAGTTGGATATGACCACGGACGCATCATTGTTGATCAGATCAAATCCGTCATCGCTGTTGAACCAGGCTCGGCAGCCAATCAATGTATTTCCAATGTCGTCGGTCTGCCCTGCATGCGCACCAAAGCCATCGATATTTCCATGCGAGTGGCTGTTCAACCCCTTGTTGTTGTAAGCGTCGCAGTTTAACACCAGATTGCCACCGCCCCCG
>JAAZXX010000267.1:3559-5707 GCA_014239995.1 Verrucomicrobiia bacterium | reverse complement strand
GCTGATGACCAGGTCGTGATCCGTTCATTGAACCATCTCAGTGTCTTCAGGTGGAAAAGCGCTGTCTCTTCCAAGACCACCGCTTCTCGTGTGACACCTCAAACCGTGCGTTCTGAAATCTAACCCATCCGGTTCGTTGAAATCCTCAGACACGGAATATCTGGTTATTGGAGGGGGTATTACGGGATTGTCATGCGCCGCTGCTCTGGTCGCGGAAGGTAAGGAAGTGACGGTGCTCGAGGCCTCGGGAGCTGTGGGGGGAAGGATGCGCACCGAGGCCCATGAAGGGTATCTTTTAGACGTTGGGTTTCAGGTCTACCTGACCAGTTACGAAGAAGGAGTGCCGTACTTTGACCCGTGCAAGCTTGGTTTTCAATCCTTTGTACCCGGGGCTTACATCTCCAACAAGCAATCGCTGCATTTCATGGGGGATGCGATTCGGTTTCCCTCCTGCGCCCTGTCCACCCTGCTTTGTCCCGAGGCTACCTTGCGCGACAAGTGGATCATCTGGCGGCTTTCCAATCACATCAAGCAACTCAGCGATGTTGCCATCTGGAATCAGCCTGATCTAAGCACCCTCTCATATTTGCGCCACCTTGGTCTGAGCGATCGTGTTATTTCCTGCTTCTTCAAACCCTTCTTTGGCGGTGTTTTCCTTGATGACACCCTGTCGGTTTCATGTCGTCTGTTCCAATTTCTCTACAAGCGATTTGCAACGGGTTCTGCAGCACTTCCACGCGAGGGCATGGGGGCCATTCCCCGCGCTCTGTGCAAGCGACTCTATCCGGATGTGGTGCGGCTTCATCACCGCGTGACCGCCATTGACAATGGTCTTGTGCGTCTCGAGGGTGGTGGCTCTTATCGAGCCAAGAGCATCGTGTGTGCACTCGACCATCATGCCGCGGCCCGCTTGTTGCCACTGGTGCCCCCTGCCCCCGGTCGTTCCACAGAGGTCCTCTACTTTGCGACCCCAACCAAGCCTTCCCGGCACCCCGCACTGGTGCTCAACGGGGCTGGGTCCGGGTGTGTCAACCATTTCTGCTTTCCCAGCCAGATTCAGCCTTCCTACGCACCTCTCGGAAGACATCTTGCCTCGGTGACACTCAGGCAAGGCGGGGATCATCACTCACAGGGAACGCATCCGGACAAGGTTCTCAAGGAAATCAGGAGGTGGATGGATACGGATACTTCCGACTGGGTCTTTCTCAAATCCTTTCATGTTCCAAATGCCCTTCCCGTGCTTGGGACCATGCCAGGGCCCGGGTTTCGAGAAGTCCACCCGCATCTCTGGCAGGCGGGGGATTATCTAGCCTATCCATCGATCAATGGTGCCTTGTTCAGCGGCAGGCAAGTTGCCCGGCTTGCGATGGAAGCGTCTTGATTGACACTGAGGGCCTGCTGGCAGTCTTCCAGGATCATCATGAAGCTGCCTTCCTCGTCGTGGAGGTGGTCTAAAGGGCCTAAAAACCCTGCCCGAGGGACAGCGTCTTGATGCGACAGAGGTACATGTCGCTGGTCATGTATAGCGTGGAGCCATCATTTCCGAAACCGCAGTTTGCCGTGGCGGGTCCGGGACGTATGGTTCCAATATGCTTCCCCTTTGGTGTAAAGATCAGCACACCGCCCGGGCCAGTGGCCCACACGGCACCATGGATATCCACTTTCAGACCGTCCGGTAAACCTGGGTTGGTATCGCCAATCATATCGGTTGCATCAAAGAAGGTGCGTTCGTTGGTGATGGTGGCATCCTCCTGAACGTCGAAAGCCAGCCAGTGTGCCTGCTTGGGATCCGAGTTGGCAACGTAGAGTGTCTGGCCGTCCGGTGACAATCCAATCCCATTGGGCCGCGTCATGCGGTCGGTCAGCAGGACCAATTCGCCTGTTCGACGCAAAAGATAGACACCCTGGAAAAGCAGTTCCTTCTTGGGGTCGTCCATGTTTTTCTCCAGTCCATAGGGTGGGTCCGTGAAATAAAGGTTTCCCTTGGCGTCATAGACCAGATCGTTTGGGCTGTTGAAACGACGGTACTTGTAATAGCGCACCAGGGTCTCGATCGTCCCGTCCGAGTTCAATCGACCAATACGACGGTCTCCATGCATGGCAAGAACCAAGCGTCCGGAGGTATCCAGCGTGAGGCCATTGGAACCC
>JAAZXX010000267.1:0-3549 GCA_014239995.1 Verrucomicrobiia bacterium | reverse complement strand
CCGTGGATTGGATCCCGTGTAGCCGCTGGGTCTGAGGTAATCCGAAAGCCCTTCCCCGTCCTTCCACTGATGTACCACGTTATTTGGAATGTCGGAAAACAGAATGGCCTGCTCTTTGCGGCTCCAGACAGGTCCCTCCGCCCATTCGAACCCTTCCGCAAGTAATTCGATAGTGGCTTCCGTTGGAATCAACTGGTTGATACGTTCATCAAGACGAACGACTTCGCCGATGATTACGGGGCCTGTCGGTATTTCCCCATCCGCGGGTGGGACGGTTTCCTCCTGTGACCACGCAACCGGAGCCAGGCAGCTCCCAGTCATTGCGCACGTCAGTAGTAACTTGAACAGTGATGTCTTCGTATTCATAGGATCATGGCAAGGTTGATTTCGAGCATGGCGTTGGTCAAGACTATTTCATTCTCAAATGGGTTGAACGAGATTGCGGATATCCATAAAGTTAACCTGATCTGATTCACGCTAGACACAGGTTAAGGAGGTTTTAATGACTATGGCTCAACACCCACGCAACCATCATCCGTTGATTGATGTGGGGATTTCCAAGATTCACGCTCAAGGTGCGTTTGCGCGCAAGGACATCCCCAAGGGAACCCGGATCGTCGAATACAAGGGTCCAAAACTCACTAGAGAAGCATCTCAGCGTGCCATGGATGATGGAAACGCATACATTTTTCACCTGAATGATGAAGAAGATATCGATGGGAGCGTGCTTTGGAACATAGGGCGCTATGTCAATCACAGTTGTGGCCCCAACCTTGAATGCCTGGTTGTAGAGGAACGCGTATGGCTGGATGCCTTGCGTGATATAAAAAAAGGCGAGGAACTGACCTGGAATTATGGCTACGGCCTGGAGTCCTTTGAAACGCGTCAGTGCAGGTGTGGCCAAGCGCAGTGTAGTGGATACATGGTTGCTGAAGATGACTTTGAAAAAGTTTCCGCCTTCATGGAATTGAAAAAGAAAGCAAAGATGCTTCAGAGCCAGAAAGTTCTGCCAGTCAAGTCGCCGGAAATCCTCTACATCGCAACCAGTAACACCCACAAGGTCGCCGAGATCTCCAAGATGCTTGGTGCGGCTACCCGCTGCATTCCCATGAGCACCTTCAGCGAGTCACCCGTCCTGAGCGAAGAGGGTGACACCTTTACAGAGAATGCCCTTGCCAAAGCGACTCAATTTGCGGATTGGCTTCTTGCATCTGGAAAAGTTGATTCCGGGGACTGGATGACCCTGGCCGATGATTCGGGGCTGGAAGTCGATGCCTTGGGTGGTGCCCCTGGAGTCCATTCAGCACGGTTTGCCGCCGACGAAACAGATGCGCACGGGAACGCTTCCGATGCGGCTAACAACACCAAGCTGTTGCGCATGCTCAAGGGTGTGGATGCCGCGAAGCGAGTGGCACGTTTTCGTTGTGTCCTGGCGCTGGTCCGACCTTCACCCGGTCAACCGTCCCATGAGCACTGGACTTTTGATGGGACTTGCGAGGGTGTCATGGGAGATACTCCCACTGGCGCGCATGGATTTGGCTATGACCCCTTGTTTTTTCCCAATGGATTTGATCAAACCTTCGCTTCGCTGGGATCGGCAATTAAAAACACAATCAGCCACCGAAGCTTGGCGCTTGCCAAGTTAAAGCATTTTCTGCATTCATGAACCCTGGGACATACGATGTCCCCGTCCTGTGCCCATGACCCTTTCAAAATCCATACTGCCTTTCGTTTTCCAAGGAGTTTTTTGGGCCATCCTTGCCCGAGCGCAAGCAGCTGACAAAGCTTCCGATTACCTGGAGACTTCTTCCGCGTGGATGTCCTCGACTTTGGATGCGCGCTCCCTCCCCCGCTTTTCGCTCAAGGATAATTGCACTATTCGAGGTATGATTTTTCGTTTGGGGCAAGGTGCTTATGGATGCTTTGACACGGACTTGCTGCGCTGGAGCGTTGTTTGGCAAGGGGATTTTATCCGTTATCGCAGTATGGCGACGCAGTCCTATTTCCACCCGGGGCAAAAGAACAGTGGTGGGCAGGAGGCCCTGTGTTCCCCTTCAGGTCAAATCCTGACCGTCACCGGCTTGCATCCTGGGGGTTTCCTGGGGCGTCCCCAGCTGGTCGACCCCCGGCCTGCGGGGCCGGACCCAAGGGATCTGGGACGGGGGCCGATCGATGGTAAGCTGGGCGCCTGGCTGGGGGTCAGGCAGGAGCGTCATGGAGCGGTACTTGCCTACAGGATTGGGGCGACCAGGATCGAGGAGCGTGGTCAGATGTTTGCTGGAGGGCAGGGGGGTGACTGGCTTCGATTCCTGAAGGTCGGGCCTCACGATACATCCCTGTGCCTTGTTCTGGGAAGTTTCCCAGGGCATGCCATCCAGCTTACTTCTGCACGGGATGGTGCTGCGGGTGTTGGCGTCTCGCGGGGGGAGGAAGCGAACACCCTTCATTTCTGGGCCAGGTCTGACAGTTCCGCGGTCCGTCTGCAAACACTGGGACCGGACAATACAGTCGTGGCTCATCTGGCTCCGACCACGCATGCCTCCAGGATACGTCTTTTTCTGGGCCAGGGTAACGCATCCTCCTTGAGCGATGGCATGCCCTGGTTCCATCTGCCACGTGAGCCCCTCCCGGCAATGCCATGGCCAGAAACCGTCACGACTGCCTGGGAGCCTGTTTCAACGCAGGGAAGCCTGATTCAGGAACGACTGCCGCTCCCGGAGCCGAATCCGTGGAAACGCAAGGTGCGCTCATCAGCAATGGCGTTTGGAACGGACGGGTCCGCCTGGGTTACGACCTTTGATGGCGATGTCTGGAGGGGAACGCCTCTGGATCCCTCGGGGCCTTTCATGCGCTGGAGGCGTATTGCCGCCGGTCTCCATGAGCCCATGAGTGTGGTGTTACGCGACGGGGCTCCTTTTATCTTCACCCGGAACGGCATTATCCTGCTCAAGGATCAGGATGGAAACGGCATGTTTGAGGAGCATGTTAATTTTTGCAACCAGTTCACCCAGTCAGCGGAAACCAGGGAATTTGCCAACGACATGATTCTTGCCAACGACGGGAGTTTCTATATTGCCAAGGGAGGGCAGCAGATCACCTTTCAGGGAATCGACAATGGCAGGGTGCTGCGTATCTCGCCGGACGGCAGGGAAGTCAAGGTGGTGGCCCGTGGTTTACGTCAACCTTTCCTGGGCTATTCCCGTGAGTGGGACATGCTCACTGCCAGCGACCAGCAGGGCCACTGGGTGCCTACGACCGCCCTTCACTGGATCAGAGAAGGGCATCACTACGGGTTCAGGCCAGGCGCCGAGCTTGTGCCGCCCTCAAGGGAAATCACACCACCCCTGTGCTGGATCCCTCATCGTGTGGTTCAGAGTGCTGCGGGCCAGGTATGGATGGGAAAAGATGGCATGGGAGAGCTGAATGGTCGCATGGTTTGCCTGGATTATTACCGACCCCGCCTGGTAACCCTGTCTTTTGACCGCCTCCCTTTTCCGAGGCAAGCCGCCGTGATCCCCCTGCCGTTGCGTTTTGATACCCCCTTGCTCA
>JAAZXX010000266.1:2301-5707 GCA_014239995.1 Verrucomicrobiia bacterium | reverse complement strand
TTTGCCACTGGATTGGCGAACCCTCTAGGTTTGTGCATTGTTGATGATGTTGTTCATGTGGTGGACCTCCATGGAATCACACGGTTTCATGATCATGACCAAGATGGTGCAGCCGACCATTATGCCACGCTGAATGCCGATATCGAAGTTTCTGGTTCACATCATCGATTCGCGACCGATCTTCAAGTTGACTCCCAGGGTTTTTTTTATTTTCTCAAGTGCACGGATGAGGGACGCACATCCCATGGTGGTAGTATGATTCGAGTCTCTCCAGATGGGACAGAGATGGAACTTTTTGCGACTGGCCTGCGGAATCCCAATGGGATGGGCATGGGACCGAACGACATGATTACCTTCGGAAAGCAACAAGGCACCTGGATTCCCTCAAGTGGGCTGCATGTGGTCCAGCGGGGTGCGTTTTATGGTTATATTCCTTCCCATCATCGAACTCTGGAGCCCACTGATTTTCAAAAGCCGCTTTGCTGGATTCCCCATGGTATCGACAACTCCTCTGGTGGACAGGTTTGGGTTCCCAACGATCAGCGATGGGGTCCGCTCAATGGCCAGTTGTTACATTTTTCCTACGGCAAATGTCAGGTATTTCAAGTTTTCCATGAAAAAATAGATGGTGTTTATCAGGGGGGCGTTGTTCGTATACCAGGGATCGAATTTGAGTCAGGATCCATGCGTGGAAGGTTTCGACCTGAAGACGGCCAGCTTTACGTTGTTGGGTTGCGCGGGTGGCAGACTTCGGCACGTATGCCTGGTTGCCTGCAACGTCTGCGGTATACGGGCCGACCGGGACTTTTCCCAACAGGGCTGAAAGTTTTGCCCGATGGATTGGCCTTGAAATTCTCAGAGCCTCTGGATGCCCATAAAACGCCTGAAAAAAGTCACTTTGCAGCAACCCGGTGGCAGTATCGCTGGACCAGCAATTATGGCTCACCTGACTTTAAAATTTCACAACCCGATGAGAATGGAAGGGACACATTGGAAATTGTCGATGTCCAACTGACTCCGAACCGCAAGGCGATTCACTTAAAGTTACACCCCTTCCAGCCGGCCATGCAGATGTCACTTTCTTATCGGGTTCTCAGTAGTCAAGGCATTGAATTGAAGGGGACGATTTATCATACGATTCATACGGTTCCGCCCCAATAACCCAGAGAGTCGTGCATCCGTCAAAAAGACATCAAGCCCGGGGGAAATGTGCTTTTCCTTTTGCCTGTCTCTTTTCAAACATGATCAAGTAGCTTGCCTGCGAGGTTCGTACCATCGCTTTAAGATCCTGCCGATCTGGCGTGCATCCACTGGCTTGGCAATATAATCGTCCATGCCCTCCTTGAGGCACTTATCTCGGTCGCCATACATGGCATTGGCTGTGATGGCGATGATTGGTACCCTTTTTCTGGACTCTGGATCTGTCATGCCTTCGACTCTTCGGATTCTACGCGTGGCTTCGTAACCATCCATTTCTGGCATTTGACAATCCATGAAAATCACATCGTAGGGTTGCTTTTCAGCCATGGAAACGGCCTTCCTTCCATTACATGCCAGATCCACGACACATCCCATACGTGTAAGTATCTTGTTTGCAAGTTTTTGGTTGACCGTATTATCTTCCACTAACAATACACGCAATCCGCGTAACAAGGTTGTCTCGGATAGTGTCGGATCCCCACCTTCCGATGATTTTGGTAAAGGCAAGGGTAGGATTGTCGATTGATTCTGCTTGTCCAATTCCAAAATGGGTAACGTGAACCAGAAAATAGATCCTTTTCCAGTCTGACTTTTAAAGCCTATCTGTCCGCGCATCATGGTGACAAGTTCCTTGCAGATGGCCAATCCCAAGCCCGTTCCACCGTATTTTCGTGTCGTAGAGGCATCTGTTTGGGAAAATTTATGAAAGAGCAAGTCTTGTTTGCCTACAGGAATACCGATCCCTGTATCAGAAACACTGATTTTCAGGCCTGGTCGATGGTTTTCATCTGACCAAGCCGCCACGCTTACATGAATAAATCCATTGTCGGTAAATTTTAATGCGTTTGAAATCAAGTTCAACATCACCTGTTTGATGCGGCCAGAGTCACCGCGCAGCTGTTTTTTCGCACCGGGCTCATAGAACAATTCAAGATCAATCTTTTGGGATGTGGCCTGGGTAGAGAAAAAATCAATGATTTCATTGCAGGCCTCAAACATGTCGAAGGTAGTAAAATCCAGAAAAAACTTCCCGGCTTCAATCTTTGAAAAATCCAGGATATCGTTTATGAGGATGAGAAGCGACTCTCCTTGGCTTTTGATGGTATGGGCATATTCGCATTGGTTTTCGTCTAGATTCGATTCCAGAAGCAAATTCGTGAACCCGATGACCCCATTCATGGGAGTGCGAATTTCGTGGCTTACCGCTGCCAGGAAGTCACTTTTGGCTTTACTTGCTGCTTCGGCTTCCACTGCGAGTTGTTGCGTCTCCTTCACCGATGCCTTGAGTTTGACATTGGCCTCACGAAGCTGATTGTTGATGCGTTCGGTTTCTGCTTTGGCCTTCTTCAGCTCCACAGTGCGCTCATCGACCCGATCCTCGAGAACCTCGTTAGTCTCGTGAATGGTTTCATCCCGACGTTCGATTTCATCGAGCATGTGGTTAAACCCATGATAGAGTCTTCCGATCTCATCCTTAGAAGGGCTGTAAACGCGTGTGGAGAAATCTTTTTCCTTGGCTATCTTGTCCGTCGCTTCTGCTAGAATCAGAAAAGGTTCAGAGATCACGTGTTGCAGTTTTTGGCTGATTGCAAGCGCCAGAACGAGTGCCAAAAATGCCACCACAAGGTCCATACCCACTACAATCATGGTTTCCTTTCCAAAGGGTGCCCCCTGAGTATACAGAATGAGATGTCCCTCCTCCTCGATGAGTGCGTCAAGGCGGCTGGACCGTCTTATTACGTTCAGCCCTTTTTGCGATGTGATTTGTTCTGAAATGGTTTCAGGTGTGATGATCGCAGACTGGTTCAGTCTGTTCGCACTCAAACGACGAAAACTCGCTACTTTTTCTCCGTTGATGAAAAAGTGCGCTGCCACGACTGATTTCTCTCGAGCGACAAGTTTTGAAAGAAGTAAACTACCTTTTTCCCGTATGTAGGAAGGTGTATGTGAACTTAGAGAGCCAGCAACCCCATGGGCTATGATTTCCGTGCGATTCTCAAAGTTGATTTTTCTGAAATAATGCCTGAAAGCCAACGTAGTCCCGACCAGTAGGATGATCACCACCAAATTGGTGATAATGGTCAGGGTATTGATCTTGCCTCCAAGCGGCTTCTTGGCAAAGAATCCTTTCATGGGATTTTGTGTGTGGCAGAGTGCCCAAATCGACGTTTATCATGCCCTGACTTTTTCGGATTGTAAACCTGAG
>JAAZXX010000266.1:0-2291 GCA_014239995.1 Verrucomicrobiia bacterium | reverse complement strand
ACCTTCCCTGCTTGAAAATATTCCCATTGTGTGTTACGCGGTTTGGGCGATGATAGAACTGCAAGGGCTTGTGAAGAGGTTTGGCGACTTGACCGCCGTGGATGGGATTGACCTGTCTGTAGCCAGGGGTGAATTTTTTTCTGTCCTGGGTCCTAATGCAGCTGGCAAGACCACCACCATCAAAATGATGGTTGGTCTGATCAAGCCCACCGCTGGTGTTGCCAAGGTTGCCGGATATGACATTCAAAGCGATCCTTTGAAGGCTCGTCAGCGCCTGGCGTATGTGCCGGATTTTCCCTTTCTCTACGAAAAGCTTACCCCCATGGAATTCATGCAGTTCACCGGTCAACTCTTCAAGATTGATCCGGAACGAGCCCGTCAGGAGGGGCAAAAATTGGCTGAGAGATTTCACCTGAGTGCTTTTCTTAATCAATCCATCGAGGGACTTTCCCATGGAACCCGCCAGCGGGTTGCCATTGCCTCTGCATTACTTCATGATCCTGAAGTCTTTGTCATCGATGAGCCAATGGTCGGTTTAGATCCTCAGCATGCGCGCATCGTCAAGGATATCCTCAAGGAGCGTTCAAGTCAGGGTATGACTGTTTTTTTATCGACACATCAGTTGGCGGTGGCTGAGGAGATGGCAGACCGGATCGGAATTATCCATCAGGGTAAGCTGGTTGCACTGGGAACCATACAGCAACTTCGTGAGCAGAGTGGGCAGGAGGGCGCGCTTGAGCGCAGTTTTCTGCATCTGACCACCGAGAGCGAGGGGACGAATGCCGATTCACAGGGGCATCAGGATGCTGGACTCAAGGACGTCTCAGTTTAAAAAGGTTCTTTTGAATACCATGATGGAACACAAGGCCTTTTCCTTGCTCGCCAAGCTCCACCTGAAGCAAACCTGGCGACGACTGGCAGCAGTCTGTCGGCAGTCCAAACTTCTCTCAACAGTGATTCTCCTGTTCATTGCGGGCTATTGCTGGCTGTCTTTCGCCTTGTTCTACCGCGCCATGCAGTTTATCGGTGCCTTCCCTGGTTTGGGAGATTTGTTGGTCGAACGCATGATATTCATTCTTTTTGCCTTTCTCTTCGCTCTGCTGCTTATCAGCAATATGGTGATCAGTTATTCCAATCTGTTTCGAAATCGAGAAACCACCTTTCTGCACAGCCTTCCGATTCCGCCCAACACGATTTTTCAGTGGAAATTCCTCGAATCAACCATTGTGGCCTCCTGGGCCTTTCTTTTCCTTATTGCCCCGCTTCTGGGAGCCTATGGGATCGTGGAAAAGGTTGGTTGGTCTTTCTACCCGGTCACCTTGATCATGATTCTGCTTTTTGTCATGCTTCCGGCGATTGCGGGTGCCTGGGCAGCCATTGGCTTGGCGCGGTTCATGGACCGACGTGTTTTTCAATACTCCGCGGTCGGATTAGCCTTCGCAGTGTTGTTAGGGCTTTTTTTCTGGCTCAAGCCGGATGTGGTGACCGAGGACATGCTTGAGACTCGGGTCATGCTTGTTCTGGACAGACTATTGAAAAATACGCAGTTCAGCCAATTTGCCTTTCTGCCAAGCTACTGGCTTGCCTCCGGCGTCATTTCCTGGAGCGAAGGTGCCATCAGCGCCGCTGGTTTTTTCATCCTAGTGCTATTGAGCTACAGTTTGTTTTGGGGTCGTTTCACCATGATGATGTCAGGAAAACCTTGCTATGATGCTGCGTCAGCAGTTCAAAGTCGCGGTTCCTTGGTGAGTCCATGGCGTTGGGTTAAAACATGGGGTGTTACCCAGGATCAGGAGGAGAAAAAATGGACATCAGGATTCCTTGACCGATGTTTCTCCTTTCTTTTCTGGATTCCTCAGGACCACCGAGCTGTACTGGTTAAGGACATACGTGTTTTTTGGAGGGACACGACCCAGTGGGGGCAGAGCTTGCTCTTATTTGGATTGCTTGCTGCATATATCATCAATTTAAAAAACTTTTCTTCCCAACTGAACAATCCATTCTGGATCCATCTGATTTCATATATGAATCTCGGAGCATGCTCGTTGAATCTCGCGACGCTGACGACGAGATTCGTATTTCCCCAATTTTCTCTCGAAGGTAAGCGGTTATGGATCGTTGGTATGGCTCCAATCGGACTCAGTGAGGTCATTCGTATCAAGTATAATCTGGCATGCCTGGTTTCCATGGTTCTTACGGGATCCTTGATCTTCATGTCCTGTCATATGCTCAAAATGCCTTGGATTCAGATTGGTTATTTTAGTGTTGTCATTGCAATCATGACACTAACC
>JAAZXX010000265.1 GCA_014239995.1 Verrucomicrobiia bacterium | reverse complement strand
TCCCCCTATTTTGATGCTAATGATGGATATCCGTCTTTTCTTCTGGAAAATCGGGGTAACGGCGACTTCAGGGATATTACGCTGAGATCCGGGCTCGAATCCACGCGGTTTCGTCGCACCTACAGTGCCTCATTGGTAGATCTCGATCACGACCTTGACCTTGATCTGGTGATCATCAGTGACTTTGCTGGGGTTGATGTTTATCGCAATGATGGCTCCGGGCAGTTTGAAAGCGTTACGGATGCTTGGATTGAAAATCACCATGGCTTTGGTATGGCGCATCTTGTAGGGGATTGGAATCTGGACGGCAGTCTGGATTTCCTCATGATTGGCATGCACTCGGCCACCGTGGATCGTATGTACTCGCTGGGAATACGACGTATCGACGGTATCGATGATTTCCAAATGCGGAATGCGATGGCCTTCGGTAATCGACTTTACCTGGGTAAAAAGGGCGGCTTTGAGCAAGACCCATCCATGCGCAACATAGAGCGCACTGGATGGTCATGGGGCGCAGCTAACATTGATTTCGATCTGGATGGTGATGAGGATGTTTACATCGTTAATGGTCATATCTCTGGAGCAGGAACACGGGATTATGAACCGGAGTTTTGGCGCGAGGATCTTTATCTGGGTAATTCAGAGGATAATGAGGCTCTCAACGACTATTTTGAATCCAAACAATTAAAATTCAGGCAATCAGGTGCTTCCTATGGTGGGCATGAGCGGAACCGTTTTTTCCTGAACCAGGGTGGCAAAAAGTGGCTCGAAGTCGCTTACTTATTTGGATTGGCCATGCCGCAGGACTGTCGAAACGTGGTGAGCGCAGACCTGGACCTGAATGGGACATTGGACCTGGTGGTTACTACCTTTGAATTGTGGCCCAATGAACGTCAGGTCCTGCATATTTTTCCGAATTTCCACAAATCAGAGCATCACTGGATAGGGCTCACACCTCAAGCCTCCAAGGATTATCCACCGCTGATGGGAGGCAAGCTGATCATTCAAACGCCTGAGGGAAGTATAACCCGCCCGATTCTTTCAGGTGATGGTTATCGTTCACAATCACCCTACCAGCGCGTTGTCGGTCTTGGATCAGGTGTGACTGTTGAGGATGTAAACATCATTTGGCCCAGCGGTAAAATGAAGTCCTTTGGGGCCTTATCAGCAGACCTCCATCACGTATTGCATCCAGAATAAAGTTTAGGATCCTGGAGCCTATTGCCTGCAGTAAAAGCCCGAAAATGAAACTTTTAATTATGAGTCATGGTGTTAGGGTCTCCGTCAATGACCAAGGTTGTCGAAACCAAGCCTAGAAAAATCAATCTGCGCCGCCCTGATATCATGAAGGAGGTTCAGGCTGAAGTTGTCACACACTACCGCAGTGCACTGGTTGAGTTTCTGCGCGACCATGAAAATCGTTTGGTTGTGCCGGGAAAGTTAACTATCAGGCTCGCCAAGCAATTTGGGTTTTGTTACGGCGTGGAACGAGCCATTGACCTGGCCTATGCGGCTCGCAAGGTATTTCCTGAACCTGTGCGAATTTTCCTCCTTGGGGAAATTATTCACAACCCCGAGGTGAATGAGCAGATTGAGCAGATGGGGATCAGAGCAATGTCCAGTCGGCCTTCGGAGAAGGAATTGGGGATACTCAATCCGGATGACGTGGTGATCATACCCGCTTTTGGCACTGAGGTGGGTACACGTCAGGCAATTCAGGACAAGGGGTGTCTCATGGTCGACACAACTTGTGGAGATGTCATGAGTGTGTGGAAGCGTGTCAAACAGTATTCCAAGGACAATGTGACCAGCATCATACATGGCAAGGCCTGGCATGAGGAAACCAAGGCTACCAGTTCCCAGGCGACCACGGCAAAGGGACACTATTTGGTCGCGTTTAATCTGGAAGAAACCAACCTTATATGTGATTACATACTCAACGGTGGGGATAAAGAGATTTTTCTCAAAAGCTTCAAAGGGGCCTATTCCAAGGGCTTTGATCCTGATATTCATCTGAATGCCGTGGGTGTTGCCAATCAAACAACCATGCTGCGGGGAGAGACCGAGGAGGTGCAGCGACGTTTGAGTCAGGCTATGGAAAAACGATATGGAACGAAAAATCTAAGGCATCATTTTCGTTTTTTCGATACTATTTGCAGCGCCACCCAAGATCGTCAGGACGCCCTTGAAAAACTTCTGCTCCAGCCAATGGATCTCCTCATAGTGATCGGGGGATATAATTCCAGTAACACATCGCATCTTGCCGAAATGGGCGAAGCACAACTGCCAACTTATTTCATTAAAAACGCAGCAAAAATGGAATCCAACGCCTCAATTAAGCACTTCAACCAGCACAAAAATGCTGAAGTGACTACTGCGGATTGGCTTCCTGAGGGCGATATCATCGTGGGCATCACGGCTGGAGCGAGTTGTCCGAACAACCTCATCGAGGAGACTATCCGACGTCTCCTTGAGCTCAAGGAGATTCCACTTGAGACAGCTTTCCCCAAGGAAATCCTTCAGTTTTCCAACTGGTAGTCGCCATGCCTTGTGACCGAGAGGAGCTTGAAAAGCGAGAAACTGGAATACTTGCCCCCTTTGCCCAGCTGAGTAGTGAGTCCCTTGGCCGTCTGCATCCTGAGGCTGCCCCGGAATGGCGCACGGCTTTTCAAAGAGACAGGGATCGAGTGATTCACTCCCGCGCTTTTCGACGACTTGAATACAAGACGCAAGTTTTTCTCAACGGTAGTGGGGATCACTTGCGTACCCGGTTGACGCACACCATGGAGGTTGCGGGCATTGCGCGCAATATCGCGCGTGCACTCAGACTCAACGAGGATCTTTGTGAAACCATTGCCCTTGCGCACGACCTTGGCCATTCTCCTTTTGGTCACAAGGGTGAGGAGGCTCTGAATCACCTGATGCGTGATCATGGTGGCTTTGAACATAATTTGCAGAGCCTTCGAGTGGTAGAGGAACTGGAACAGAAGTACCCGGGTTTTTCGGGGCTCAACCTGACTTGGGAAACCAGAGAGGGACTTGCCAAACACCAGTCTTTTCAAGGAGAAGGGAGACTTGAGTTAACGGCTTCATTCAAGCAGCCATCTCTGGAAGCCCAAGTTGCCAATGTTGCCGATGAAATTGCCTACTACAGTCATGATCTGGATGATGGTTTGGAATCGAAACTGATTTCTGAAGATCATTTGAGGCGGCATGTTGAGATTTGGAGACTGTCAAGTGAACAGGTGACTACCTCCTGTAGGGGGCTTCAGGGTGAAGCGCTTCGATATTTCACGATCCGCTGTCTGATTGATGATTTAGTCAAAGATGTGGTGCTAACTACAGAGGATCGTATTCGGGAGACAGGTGTCCGTTCTGCATTTGAGGTGCGAACCTGTAAGGAAAAACTGGTGAGTTACAGTGTCGCGCGAAAGAAATGGAATGCCGAATTGCGTGCATACCTTTATCGCAACCTCTACTACAACCCGGTGGTGCATGAACCTAACCTCAAGGCTGTCCGCATGCTCGTGCCCCTCTTTCACCACTACATGAAGCATCCGGAGGAGATGGGGACTCAATTTGGGCGTCATGGAGACATCAAAAGTGTTCCGAGGGCGGTTTGTAATTATTTGGCGGGTATGACAGATCGATACGTGACCTTGGAATACCAACGCTTGTTCCCCGGTGGAACGAATGAGCTTGGGAAACTGTAGGGAGTTTTTCTGCATCTTAAGAAGTTAAGAAGATATCCATCTTCTGGTCTGGTCATATCCAGGCCCATCAGCAAATATAACCCCCCGAATGCAACGCAACTCAAAAAACACGTGGATGACATGGGGTGCTTTTTTACTCACCTTCCTCTGGGTTTTTCTGCCGGAAGATATCCAGGGCCCATCCGTGGTATGGCCGAGTCTTGTTGCGGTCTTTCTCGCTTTCGCGACCCGTGATATTTATGTCTCACTTTTTACGGCAGCTTTTGCAGGGAGTATTCTCCTGAACGATGGAAATGTCTTCAAGGGCTTCATAGACCTGTTTGCAACACATCTGGTGCCAGTCCTGTCAGATCCATGGAAAGTGAGTGTGATCTTATTTTCATTCATGATGGGAGGATTTGTGGAATTGCTCAACCGCAATGGTAGTATGCTGAGCTTGGCTCGATATTTCCTTGGACAGGGAAACTCCAGGCGGCGGGCGGGATTGGGTGTTTTTGGTATGGGATGGCTGGTGTTTTTTGATGGTCTGGCCAATTGTATGCTCGTGGGTAAGACCATGCGCGCGGTGACGGATCGAGCTGGTATTTCGCGCGAGAAACTAGCCTTCGTGGTAGATAGTACTTCTTCTCCCATCGCTTCCTTCGCCTTGGTTTCTACTTGGATTGCTACAGAAATGGGATTGATACTCGCTGGATTTCAAAATGCGGGTGTTGCAAATGTAGGTCCGGAAATATCGCCTTTCAAGCTTCTGATCGAGAGTCTTCCCTTCAGGTTCTACAATTATTTTTGTTTGGCAATTGTCTTTTTGACTATTTGGCTTGGGCGTGAATACGGCCCAATGCTTCAATTCGAACGCCAGAAACGTTCTTCTCGCCCCCTCCCTCGGCCTGATGTCACCGGTCCTGATGTCAAGGTGATGCTTGTAGGTTTGCTGCCGTTACTGACCCTGATTTTAGGTGTTTTTGGGGGTTTATATATCGAAGGAGGTGGTTTGGAGGAACCATGGTCTCTGGAAGGGACTATCCAGGTTTTCGGTCAAGCCAGGGCGGATATTGTCTTTATATGCGCTACAGCGTTTGCTTCCATCATCAGTCTTATTTTGACATGTTTTTTCCTTCCTGAGAGCACCAAGGAATCCCCTATACAAATATACTTTGAAGGCATGCGTCACATGTTCATGCCCATGATGATACTTGTTTTTGCTTTCATGCTGAGCCACGTTATTCAGGACCTCGGTACAGCCAATTGGTTGGTTGGTTTTCTGGGTCCATGGTTGCCTGCCGCCTTATTGCCCTTCCTGGTATTCTTGCTGGCTGCATTCATGTCTTTCAGCACCGGTACTTCCTGGGGTACCATGGGGATGTTGATGCCGCTGGCCATCCCGGTTGCTGTGAGCCTTACAGGTTGGGAGCAGGGCGAGAGCTTGAGTGTCGTCGTGATTGCTACCATCGGTTCAGTATTGGCAGGATCGGTTTTTGGTGATCACTGTTCGCCCATCAGCGATACAACCATCGTTTCAGCCTTCTCCAGTGGTTGCGACCCCATGAATCATGTGCGGAGTCAGATGCCCTATGCTTTGTTTGCGGGGGGGCTGGCTGCAGTACTTGGCTATCTCCCGGCAGGATTTGGAGTTCCGGTCTGGTTTTTACTGCCAATGGGGTTGATCATCTGTTGGATTTGGATTCGTTTCAAGGGAAGTCTGGTTACACGGAATGACTGAACGACAGCCGGCATGATCCTCCAGTGGGCGTGCCAATCCTTTTGTATTACCTGGTATCTGGATGTTCTTAAAGATTGATCGTCCTCTGGTTTCTGCCGCAAAATGCTCGCGTCTTGAAGATTCTGATCGTCCACAACAGCCTGAATGACGGGATGTCGATGTCGGGTGTTTTGAAGCATTATTTGCTGATGGCGCGCGCTTGGGTGAAGTCGGGGCACCAAGTCGATTTCATGCTGGCCAAGGCAGGTTTTCCCCAGCTCAAATCTCAGGCTCCCGAAT
>JAAZXX010000264.1 GCA_014239995.1 Verrucomicrobiia bacterium | reverse complement strand
GAAGGAGGTGGAGTTCGATGCCTCTCCTTTTGGTATCACCGGTCTGGAAACAGAACTGTCCCTGGGCCTGATGCGCCTTTACCAGAACGATAAGATGAACCTGCCTGCACTGATACGGGGCTGGACGGTTGCCGCCGCCCGACTGGTCGGGCTCAATAAGGGAACCCTCTCCCTTGGATCGGACGGGGATGTCACCATCTTTGATCCGGAAGAAGAGTGGGTCTATGATCATGAGCAGACCGCCAGCAAGGCAACGAACTCTCCCTTCCATGGCTGGCCCCTGAAAGGCCGCGCCAGGACCACCATCGTCCAGGGCCGGGTTGTTTTTGAGGCCTGACGGCGTAGAAAGGATGCAAAAGACTTGCTGCTGTCAGGGCAAAAGGGCCTTGGCGCGCTTCTTCCCACTTGCCAAGGCGGGGCCTCTCTTCTAGCATGTCAACCATGCAGACATCATTGGTTGACGTCACCCACAGGGATCGTATCAATGCGCTTGCCGATCGCGTCATGGCAGGTGGATCCGTAGAGCGTGAAGAAGCACTCTGGCTGTTCGGCCTGGAGCAGCAGGCCGACATCACCGACCTGATGGCGGCGGCCAATCGTCTACGCGAACATTTCAAGGGCAACAAGATCCACCTATGTTCCATTGTCAATGCCAAGGCAGGTGGCTGCTCCGAGAACTGCAAATTCTGTTCCCAGTCAGCGGCCTACACCACGGAATCCCCACGCTACGGGTTCCTGGAAGCCGAACCCGTGCGCCAGGCCTCCTCGGAAGCCGAAAGCAAGGGCGTGACCGCGGTCGGCCTGGTTGCCGCCTGGAAAGGGCTTCGTGAAGGCCCCATCCTGGACGAGGTCTGTGACCGTATCCAGGAGATGGCAGCGGATGGCAAAGTACGCCCGGACGCCTCACTGGGGTTGATCGACAGTCAGCAGGTGGCCAACCGTCTCAAGGAGGCGGGACTGGCCTGTTACGGACATAACCTGGAAAGCTCAAGACGCTTCTTTCCCGAGCATTGCACCACCCACAGCTTTGAAGACCGTCTCCAGACCATCCAGTATCTCAAGCAGGCCGGTATCAAGATCTGCAGTGGTGGGATCATTGGCATGGGCGAAACCCGGGAGGATCGCTGTGACATGGCACTGGAGCTCAGATCCATCGGTGCGAGCGTCGTGCCGGTGAATTTCCTGAACCCCATTGAGGGTACACCCTACGCGGACATGGAGGCGCTGGCACCCATGGAAATCCTCAAGACCATTGCCTGCTTCCGCCTGATCCTGCCTACCCAGGAAATCATGGTTGCAGGAGGACGCACGGTGAACCTGCGCGACCTGCAGTGCATGATCTTCATGGCCGGCGCAAGTGCGCTGATGGTGGGCAACTACCTGACCACGCTGAACCAGCCCGCCGACCAGGATCTCCAGATGCTGAAGGATCTCGGGCTGGACCCCGACTGGGAACCCCATGAAGACATGGACACCACGGAAGCGTGCCATGAGGGAACATCCTGCGGCTGCACAGCCAAGGCACCCCCCGAGCCTGTCACCTCCTGACACCGGGTGTGCAAGGCTTCTTTTCCTGCACCTGGCATGCAGACGGACCTTCCAGAGCAGCTCGGAATCAATCAAGGAGCTTACCTTGGAGAAAGGCTGGACCTGGATCCCATGCTCCAGCATTTGAAAACATGCGTTAACAGCCTTGGATGGAAGAAGGAGGCCCTCCGATTTGGAGACGAGGAAGAAGCCTCACTCCTCTGTCTGACACGGCGACCCGCAAAGCCTCTGGCCAACATCATACTCTCGGGAGGGATTCATGGTGACGAGCCCGCGACCACCGCTGCGCTCTGCCAGATGGTGCTTGAAGACGTCCTGCCGCAAACCCATGCCTACACGGTATTCCCGTGCCTGAATCCTTGCGGCATGCGTGCTGGAACCAGGGTAACATCCAACGGACGGGATCTGAATCGCGATTACCTCACACTTGAAACCCGTGAGGTACAGGCACATGTCAGGAAACTGAAAAAACTCCACCCGCCCGACCTGGCTCTCCAGCTGCATGAAGACTGGGAAGCCCATGGGTTCTACCTTTACGAACTGGCCGCACCGGGGGTGGCTCCGCTGCTGGGACGACCTGCCCTGGACGCCGTGGCCGAGCAGTGCCCCATCGAGACCGCCTCGAGCATCGAAGGTTACCCGGCGGACCGGGGGTGGATTCTTCCCGAGTTGAATGCATGTGAACGCAATGACTGGCCTGAGGCCTTCTACTTCATGCAACACAAGACCCGCCACTCGCTCACCCTGGAATCCCCCTCTGACTTTGACATGTCCGTCCGGATCCAGGCACTCATCAAGGCGAGCCTTGCCGCACTCAAGCAGCTCCCCACAGTCCCTGATGAATCCCACTCGGCCGGGGATACTAGCGACGTTCCCGGGAATCTATCCACAGGGTAACGGGCCCATCATTGACCAGGGCCACCTGCATGTCGGCTCCAAAGCTGCCACAGGCCACAGGTTGATCCAGGCATCCCGCGAGGGTCTGGAGAAAGGCCTCATATAGAGGTATGGCTTTTTCGGGGGGAGCGGCCTGGATGTAGGACGGTCGATTACCCTTCCGTGTGCTGGCATGCAGGGTGAACTGACTGATCACAAGGGCTTCCCCACCGACATCCCGTATGGACAAGTTCATCTTGCCTGCCTGATCTGCAAAAACACGAAGCCGGGTGAGCTTGCCACAGAGCCAGTCAATGTCTTCCTGGGTATCCTCGGAGGCAATGCCCAGGAGGACAAGTAAACCGCGCCCAATGGATCCCTTCACCGTACCTTCAATCGTGACAGAGGCCTCAGATACCCGTTGCAGGAGGATGCGCATGACGACAGCCTACGAAAAACCATCCACAGGACCCAACTCAAAACAGGGCAAGCCCCAGGAGAAGCACTCCATTGACATAGCCAGCAGCCAGGAGGTCATCCATCACCACGCCCCAGCCACCGGGCAGCCTTTGACTGATGCCCACCGGCCAAGGTTTCAGGATGTCAAAAAAACGAAAAAGAAGGAAGACGGCCAAGTGAAACATCAGGACCTTGAGGGTCAGGTCGGGACGGGTCAAGCCTTCCGCCGCGCGGGGCGAGAAAAGCAGGGGCCCAAGGTAACAACATGGAACCGCAACGCATTCATCCAGCACCACACATCCGGGATCCCTCGCCTGCAGATAGCGCTCGGCAGCGCCACAACACCAGACCGCAAAAAGAGCCAAACCAAGGGAAATCATGACGCTTTGCCAGGGATCCAGCACCTGTATCAACAAGGCGGCAAAAGGGATGGTCACCGCAGTGCCCCATGTACCGGGCGCCTTGGGCAGATGCCCCACAGGGCCCAGGCAGGCAACCACGGCAGTCCAGTGCTTGGGATCAGGTGTATGCATGATAGAAGGAAACTGGTCAGGCATCCGAAACGTGTGTCTTACAGATCCTCCAGGAAAAGGTGACGGTTTTTCCACAAGTAAACCACACCCGAGTAAAAGGTAAGCAGGACGGCCACCCACTGAGCCAGTTGGGTAAAGGATACCACCCAGGGGACGCTGCCGAGATGCCACCCAAACACCCACTGCCCTGCCCCTCCCCAGCTGGAATAGCTGATCATGACCAGCACCGAGATGATGGCCGTGATCTGGGTGATGGTCTTGTGCTTTCCAAAACGCTCGGCAGCAAGGACGATCTGCTTGGATGCAGCCAGCAGGCGAAGACCCGTGATGGCAAGTTCCCGGGCAACAATGACAATGACCATCCACGCCGGCATGAGATCCAGTCCGACAAAGGCGATGAACGCCGATCCGGTAAGGATCTTGTCCGCCAGGGGATCCATGAGCTTGCCAAAATCAGTGATCAGGTGGTCACGTCGCGCAATCTTGCCATCGTAATAATCCGTCAGACTCGCAATCACGAAGAGACCCAGGGATACCGTCTGGTAGTAGGGAATCTCAGAAAACAACACTCCCAGAAACACAATCGTCAGCACAAAGCGCGCGACAGTAAGCTGATTTGGGACATTCATGATGTTTTTGTTCGCTCCGCATGCGCGGACCACCCTTGTGGGTATATCTTGAAGGCCCTGCCCTTGGCAATCCTTAGTGCTTTTATATTGGGATTTTTACGGGGAATCGATGGCACCGGACGACCCTGGCAGGACCTGGCGATACGGTAACGGTGAATGCCATGGCCACACAGTTGCTGGCACCAGCATCCATAGGCCGAGAAGCTTTCAACGAAGCTTGGGGCACTGCAGGAACATACACCCCCTTTGTACCCGACCAGAGGAGTTAAACGGGTGGCAACCCGTTGCGCGTGAGGCTTGTGAAAGGCAGAAGGTGCTTCCAGAACACATCATGAAGACTCGAGCTCTTGATAAAATCGTCAGTCGGCATGCATTTTGCTATTTTCAAGGCTAGATCATGCACAAACCATTCATTTTCCCCCTTATTGCGGCCGTAAGCCTGTGTCAGCAAGGACTGGGACAGGAAACTGAGTTCCTGGACCCGGAACACGTCCTCGCGGTTTGGGATTTCAATGCGCCTGAAACCGAGGAAGGTCCCCTCAGCCTTCATCGTGGAATTGCCCTGCAACTCACCGGAGACGCATCCATCACCGGGGAAGGAGAGGGACGCAGCGGTGGGGCAGGAGATCACGCCCTTGACTTTGGAACCAGGGGCTCGACCGCCCTTCCAACGCACGCAAAGGTCACAGGCAGTTCCGAGAAAGGCAGTATTTTGTTGGATCTCCTCAACGCCTCCAACCAGGAGGACACGCTTTCGGTTTCCTTCTGGCAACGCTGGCACGGAGGACGAGTGGCCAACAGCGCCTCGATCTGGTTCAGATCCCCGTCGGCAGGATCAGGTGACCGCGGCATGCAGGCCCACGTTCCCTGGGGGAACCAGGTGGTGTATTTTGATACCGTGGGCTGCTGCGACGCACCTGCCAAGCGCCTCAATGGACCTGCCCCGGGAGTCGACTGGGGATCATGGCACCACGTGGCACTGGTCAAGCAGGGTCCCTCCAAGCAGGTCTGGATCAATGGCAAACGCATACTCAGCCAGGATGAGGGAGCCCTCCCACTGGGGACGGACTGGACGGCTTTTTTCCTCGGACAATCCCCCACGGAACCCCAGTTTGCCTTCCATGGCCTGATGGATGATATCGCGCTCCTCAGTGTGGCCTTGAACGAGGGGCAGATTGCTTCACTTGCCTCCGGGATGCACCCACAGGAACTGGCCCTGCCAAGGAACGAGTGGCCTCCACGTATTCAGGCCCTGAGCCCGGTCGAAGGTGCAACCTTTCACCCCGTTGATGGGGGCATTGCCTTCAGCGTCCAGACCGTTTCTCCAAACCAGGTCTCACCGGGGGAGATCCGCTTGTTCCTGAACGGGGAAGACCTCTCCTCCAGCTTGAACGCAGCAGCACAAGGAGACGGATGGCGGATAAACTACGACAAGCCCCTGTCTCCCAATCAGAACTATCACCTGCGCGTCGTGGCTACAGATAGCCGTGGGCATACTTCCGTGTTGGAGTGGGGCTTTGACACCATGGACCCCATGGAAGCCAGGGCCAATCTCCCGCTCAATATAAGTGCACTGGGTTTTGCAAGGCATTACCCGGAGACCAGCGAGGATGAAAACGCTTCCGACCTGGCAGTGGATGGAAAAAACAACACCTACAGTGTCTCCCGAGATACCCAGAATGACT
>JAAZXX010000263.1 GCA_014239995.1 Verrucomicrobiia bacterium | reverse complement strand
CCCAGGCAGGGCTGAAAAAGGCCGGCTAGTATACAAGGGCAAAAGAAGCACCGAGAGCAATCCCGACATACAGGAAGGCCGCTTCAGGTAATTCGCCTGTTGGAGACCTGAAGAAAAAGATATCAAAAGGATCAACGGCACCGCAATGAGGGTCAGGCAAGCACAAATCATATCACCTATCATGATGGTATTGAGCTTCATAGCACGATTATTTCCCGTCTCGCCAAGGACGTTCTAAATGGTTTTGATGTCCGACCGCATTTGGTCCGGACACATGTCATGCTCCAGAGGTTCGGATGCTTCATTCTGCATTTTCAAGTTATTCTTCTTATGTTGTTGCCTCTTCAGACTGATGCAATGAGTCGATGAGCTGCTTCATCAGCCCAAGGTAATCCAGCAAGGCTTTTCGACCCTGGGATGTGATTCGGTAGGTGGACCTGGGTCGTCGTCCCATGAATGTCTTTTCGCACTCCACATACTGGATGGATTGAAGTTTCTGGAGCTGTGCTCCTATGGCTCCGTCAGCAATCCTGAGACGATGCTTGAGTGTCGTAAAACTCAAGGCCCCATCTGCTTGCAGGGCAGTCAATATTCCAAGCCGCACCGGACCGTGCACCGCGGAGTCGATGCTTGAAAAATTGATTTCAGAACCCATATTCACTCTTAATTCTTGATTACTCTAATTGTAAGAGTATTAAAATCAAACCGTTTTTTGATTCAGTGATTCGATTAGTAATCAACCGGAATGGGAGGAAAAGATCCGGATGGGTGCGAATCAGAGGTTTTGATGCGAAGAAGCAAAGCTTCCTGTAACCAGAAAGTTCTGATAAACGTCATCCAAGATGTCAGGAGAAGGAAGGTAAGACCGTTACAGACTCGTTACCTGTGTAACCAATACGCCACAATCATGTCATAAACTATCCATGAACACGGATCCTAGCTCATTGTTAAATTTTTTTGAGGCTCAGAACGCTGAGATTGACGTTGTATGGTTCATCGTACACTTCCTCCTCGCAGCCCTGTTGAGTTACCTGCTCAGCAAGGTGTACGTTCATTTCGGCAACGCACTCTCAAATCGTGAAATGTTCGGCAGAAATTTCATGATACTCAGCATGACCACCATGCTCATCATTACCATTGTAAAATCCTCGGTGGCTTTGTCTCTTGGGCTTGTGGGTGCACTTTCCATCATCCGATTCCGGGCAGCCATCAAGGAGCCCGAAGAACTGAGTTACCTGTTTTTTGCCATTGCAATCGGCTTGGGCATGGGATCACAACAGGCGCTGATCACGGGAGTCGCCTTCCTGGTTCTGGTTGCCATTCTGGCGATGAGACATTACACACGGTCCGACGAATCCAAACCCAACCTCTATCTCACCCTCTCAGGTATCAAAACAGAACAGGACTATCTTCCTGAGGTCATCAAGATACTCTCACGTGAGGCACGCGATCATCGCCTGAGGCGTATGGATGAAACTGGCGAGCTTTACGAGATTTCCTTTCAGATCCAATTCAGAGACATCGAGCATATTCAAACCTGCAGGGCAGCCCTTACGAAAGTGCATCCGGAGATGAAGATCAGCCTGATGGATGATCGAGGCATTGGGGGATAAGACATGGCGACCACACTGAACGCAAGTCCGCGAGGGACAAAATCCAAACCGGATCAGGATTTTCGTTTTGAGAGAAAATACCATATTCAGGGCCTACCAAAGGCCGAGGTAGAAATGTGGGTCAGGCACTCTCCCGCATTCTTCAGTGAATGTTTTCCACCGCGCCATATCAACAACATCTATTTCGACACGCCAGCCCTGGACAATTACCATGAAAATCTCAGTGGTCAGGCAGATCGCACAAAAATACGTATACGCTGGTATGGGGCGTTTTTAGATAGTCCGGCCAAAGCAACGCTGGAATACAAAATTAAAAGAGGCATGGTGGGTACCAAGGAAAGCTGCAAACTTCCACCCTTGAAACTGCTACCCGGGTTTTCCTGTGATGATTTCGATCATTACTGGGAACAATGTGACATTCCCCAAAAAGTATCCATGGATCTGAAAACTGTGATCCCAACCATTTGTAACCGCTATCATCGAAAATATTTCCTTTCTGCAGACAGCAAGTATCGCATCACTGTCGATACAGGTCTTGAATTTATCGCTATCGACCGCTTTGACAATCAATTCCAGCGAAAACGAATCCTGCAAAACAGCGTGGTGATAGAACTAAAATACTCGGGAGATATTGCCTTGATGGACGAACGGCTGTTCAATTTTTTCCATTCAGAGTGACACGGATGTCAAAATACGTCACCGGCATTGAATTATTGAACGCATGACAGTGACCCCATGAGACCCGATTCAAAACAAGGCGTCTTTTCCTCCATGCAGTTTATCGCCATCATGGTGACCCTGGCGGCCACCGGTATGCTGCTGAATCCAGATCTCCTAAAATTCTACTCAGGAAAGCCGGATCTCCTCATCTCGGAGTTCCTGGCGGAAAACCGCACACATCTGCAGGATGTAGACGGCGATTTTTCAGACTGGATCGAGTTATACAACGCATCGGAAGAAACCGTGTCATTGACAGGTTATTACCTTACCGACGATTTCAAGGATTACGACAAGTGGAAGTTACCCAAGGCGGATCTCCGGCCGGGGGAATTCCTCATGATATGGGCTTCAGGCAAAAACAGGACCAACTGGCTGGACGATCTACATACCAATTTCAAGCTCTCAAGAAGCGGTGAGTACCTGGCCCTCATCCGACCCAACGGTAAAACAGTGGCACATGAATACCATCCGAAATACCCTCATCAAAAACCAGATGTTTCATTTGGGTTGACCAAGGAACACTTCGAAACACACCGCTGGCTCAGCAAGGAACCCCTGAGGAATTACTATTACTTCACCACCCCTTCTCCCCTCAAGGCAAACCAGGATGGAAGCCTCACGGCGGAGTAAATGTCAAAGTACGAGTCTCGGGAAGCATCCCAATGACAGGAAGCCCTTGATCACGCGATGCATCAAGTGATCCTGACACCTCCAGCCTGGCAAGCTACTCGCTGATAGGGATCTTGTAGAAACAAAGCCAAGATCCAAGTTTGCCACCAAGATCGATCGAGTTCCGTGCGTCATTGATGTCAAAACGAAACCACTCTGCATGCCCATCCTCAAAAAGGAAGTTACCACCCTGCGGTGAACCATCTCTGTTGCGGTGCGTGGCAGCGGGTACCGATTTCCCATCACTGTCCGTGAACCAGTTTACGCTTCCCTTGTTGTTTGAAACATTCCATGAACCAAGGCCCTGCAGTCGGTCGGTCAAGATAGGGGCGTTCTTTAGACGTCCTCCCAGCTTCTTCCGGGTAACCCAGCCCTCGACACCACTGACGTCATAATCTGCACTGGAACTCGTGCGCCCCGGCAGATAGAAATACCCAGTCAGGACAGGTTTCAAATGGGCATTGGGATCAGAGTTCCTCCAAAGGTCTGCCACGCGATGCCACTTGTCCGTAGGGCAGAAAATGAGATGAAACTTGCCCTTCTCATTTTCGGTTTTTTGCGACTCTATCAGATAATCCTTCCAGAATGTTGCCATGGAGGGTCCCATCCAACTCCAATGCTGTCCCTTGGAATTATCCGGAAAGGCATTGTCGTGATCCGCAGCATACATCTGGATCGCGATACCCCATTGCCGCTGGTTACTGAGACAAAGGGTCTTATTGGCCTTGGACTTGGCCTTGCTGAGGGCCGGGAGCAGCATGCCAGCTAAAATGGCAATGATGGCAATCACGACCAACAACTCGATCAATGTAAACCCCGACCTCTTTCTGGGGTCAGGCGAAGGACTGGAAGCACCAGTCGTATCAGACCAGGGCAGATGCGTGGAGTATGGAATATTCATATACTTTTGGGTGTGTCTCAGTTCTAGGCCCATGGTCTTGAAAGGTCAACCATGTTTCCTCCTCCCTACAAGAAGTTTGGAGCCTCCCTATTGCGGTTGACGATCCAGCACGGCGCAGGCAAGCTGGATTTAACCTTATACCCATGGAGCCACGATCGTCTCATGCAACCCTTGATGTCATCCACCGCAAAAACCGCTCCCACCTGGACACGACGAGCCTTCATAAAGTCGCTGTCGATGACAAGCATGGCGGCTGGAATCGGCCAATTATCAGCGGCTCTCAGGCTTAGGCATCCCGATCCCAATCGACCACCCCGTGTCGCGCTGCTGGCCACCGAGGTAAGGCGCCACAGCCATGCTCAACATTTCATTGACCGACTCCTGGAGGGATATGGGTGGCACGGAGAACACTACTTTCCACGCATCAAGCTGGTTTCCCTTTATGTCGATCAATTCCCCGAAAACGACCTTGCCCGTGACCGCGAGCAACGACACGGGGTTCCCATCTACGAAACAATCGCTGATGCACTGACCCGCGGCGGGAATACCCTGGATGTGGATGGCGTGATCATCATTGCTGAACACGGGAACTACCCCAGCAACGACAAGGGTCAGAAACGTTATCCACGTTACCGCTTCTTCAAGGAGATGATCGAGGTCTTTGAATCCAGCGGACGTTCCGTCCCCGTTTTCAATGACAAGCACCTCTCCACCGAATGGCATGAATGCGTGGAAATGGTAGAGGATGCCAAACGACTTCATTTCCCCTTTCTTGCGGGATCTTCCCTTCCGGTGACCTGGCGCATCCCTGCGTTGGATATCCCATGGAATGCTCACCTCAAGGAAAGTGTCAGTGTCTGCTACGGTGGCGTGGATTCCTATGACATTCACGGGCTTGAAACCGCACAGTGCATGTCCGAACGCCGGGAAAGTGGTGAATCCGGTGTCCAGTCCGTGCATGCGGTGAGGGGAGCCAATATCTGGTCCCTTCTGGAAAAACGGGATACCACCCGCGCACTCCTGATGGCTGCACTGTCCCGGAGTCATCAGTGCAAGGCTCCCGAGGGCTGGGGATGCATGCCCCCGAACCTGGAGTGGATTCAGGAGGCAAGCCCAGGCGCCATAGCCTACTTCATCGAGCATATCGATGGCTTCAAAACGACTCTTTTCATGCTGAATGGCCTCGTAATGGACTTCAATTACGCAGGCATGCATGGCAACGGAAACATCATTTCCTGCCAGATGCATCTTCCCATGCCGCCTCGACAAACAAGCACGGCAGACTTTTTCAACCCACTCTCGCGTCGTATTGAGGAAACCATCCTTTCAGGGCACGCCGTCTACCCCCCCGAACGAACGCTCCTGACCTCCGGAATGACCTTGTTTGCTGTGGAGTCTCTTTACAGGGGATCTGTCAGGCTGAACACTCCTGAACTGGACGTGCCTTACCAAGTCGAACCCTTATCCACCTACTGGCGCGGTTAGCAACACCTTGAATCAACCCGAAAGCAGCAATGAAAAAATTGGCATTTTTCAGCAACTCCATCGAGGAAGGATCACCGGCGCGACAAATCCTTGAACGATGCCTTGCAGGGTGGCCCAGTGAGGGCACCTTTCGGGCAAGTCCCTTTGAACGGGTCGTGGTTTACGGAGAGAACCTGACCGAGCAACTGGAACATTACAGAAGCATTCCAGGACTTTCATTCGCATCCAGCTTCGAGGACGCCATGGGGGAAGCGGATGGATGGATCATGGCTGCAGGCATGAATGCGGAATGGACATGCCCGGAGACAGAGGTAGAGCAGGTGCTCGGCCTCTCCCCAAAGGA